>JBDUAX010000205.1:0-7985 GCA_040004455.1 Gemmatimonadaceae bacterium | reverse complement strand
CCACCGACTTCAAGTTGATGCGCGAATTCATCGATCGCGTGTTCCGCAAATACCTCACGCCACGCGAGCGCAAGATTCTGTATTTGTACTATGGCCTCGACGAGGGTGCAGAAGCGATGACGCTTGAGCGCATTGGGGCCCTCATGGGAGTGACACGCGAACGCATTCGTCAAATTCGCGAGCGGGCTTTTGAAAAGCTCCGCGAATCCCCCGATGGCAACGCTTTAGCCGGTTTCTGGGGCGCGGCCTAGTGTAGAGTTTGCTACATTGCGGGCGCTTGCCAAATCAGGCAGGCGCCCGTTCTCGTTTCTGGAATGCCCGTGCCAAGAGTTTTAATAATCGACGACGAACCATCCATACGTTTTGCGCTGCGTCGCTGGTTCGAGCGACACGGCTGGTCGGCCGACGAAGCAACCGACGGCGCGAAAGCGCTGGAGTTTCTGCATTCGTCACCACCACCAATTGACGACAAATACGCGGTCATTGTGTGCGATTTGCGTATGCCCGGAATGTCGGGTGCGCAATTTCACGCAGTGCTGACCAATCAGTATCCAGCGCTCATTGAAAAACTCGTCGTCACCACTGGTGACGACGTTGCGTCCCCTCCAATTGGCTCCGTTCTTGGCACTCATCGTCGCGTTTTGCAGAAGCCATTTGAATTCGATGTGCTACGCGGACTTGTCGAATCCATCGCGGGCCCGATGTGATTGAGTCGAAGTTCGACACGTCGACGTTCGACCCACTGATCGCGACGGTCGAGAACATTGTCGGCGCGCGTTGGGTGCGAAAGCGTAAGGCCGAGTTGCAGGTGTTCGATTCGGATGGGTTGCCGGGCTATCGAAAACTCCCTTCACTGGCAGTGTTGCCGGGATCACGCGATGAACTCATCGCAGTGGTTCGCGCGCTCGCACTCGCAAATGTTGCGTTTGTTGCGCGTGGCGCCGGCACAGGATTGTCGGGCGGTGCACTGGGCGAAAACATTGTGGTCGTTGCACTGAATCGGCTCAATCGTATTTTGTCGATTGATGCAGAAAACGGACTCGCGCACGTCGAACCTGGCGTCGTGAATGTCAATCTCGGAAAGGCCGCCGCGCCTTACGGTTTACAATACGCGCCCGATCCATCGAGTCAGGCCGCATGCACAATTGGTGGCAACGTCGCGGAGAATGCGGGTGGGCCGCACTGTCTCAAATACGGTGTAACAATGAACCATGTCGTCGCACTCACCGTGCTGTTGCCCAATGGCGAGTTGATCACGCTCGGTTCACCGCACGGCGAAGTAGATGGATACGATTTAACCGGCCTCTTTGTCGGATCGGAAGGTTGCTTTGGCATTGCCGTGGATGTGTGGGTGCGACTGGTTCCATTGCCACAGGCTATTCGCACGTTGCTCGCGGATTTTTCGAGTGTCGATGCCGCCGCGCGTGCCGTTTCGGAAATTATCGCCACGGGAATTCTCCCCGCTGCGTTGGAGATGATGGACAACGCGACAATCCGTGCGGTTGAAGCGTCAATTTACGCGGCCGGTTATCCCGTTGATGCTGCGGCAGTTTTACTCTGCGAAGTTGATGGGTTACGCGAAGGACTCGAGACCGATGTCGCCGCTATTGAACGTTGCTGCCAGAACAACGGCGCCCGCACCGTAAGAATTGCGACCACTGATGCCGAACGCGCGCGATTATGGCAGGGACGCAAAAAGGCGTTTGGTGCAATGGGGCGCATCGCGCCGCACTTGGTCGTGCAGGACGCCGTTGTGCCGCGTACCAAACTGCCCGCCGTACTCGCCGCAATTCACGCAATCAGCGAACGCTGGAATGTGAAAGTGTGCAACGTGTTTCACGCGGGCGACGGCAACTTGCATCCCAACATTGCGTACGATGCGAACGACGCGAGTGAAGCCGACCGCGTTGAACACGCCATGCGCGAAATCATGGACGCGTGCATGGAGGCCGGCGGCACCATCACCGGCGAACATGGAGTTGGCCTCGACAAGTTGCCGTACATGACCAAAATGTTCACGGAGAATTCTCTCAGTATGATGTGCTCGGTGCGCGATGTGTTCGATCCGTCCCGCCGCAGCAATCCGGGCAAGGTGGTTCCCATGCATTCCTGTCGCGAGTGGCACGGCGTCACGACCAAAGCGCGCTGAGTGCAACTTGTGAACGCTTCGCTCACGAGCACGTCGGATGTCTCGGAAGCTTTGCGCAACGCAAAGAATTCACTTCGCATTGTTGGCAGTGGCAACTGGTTGGACGCCGGTCGCCCCGTTCAGGCTGACGAAACGATCAACACTTCAGGTCTGTCGGGAATTGTCGAATACGTGGCCGGCGATTTGACAATGACCGTGCGAGCCGGATCCACGCTCGCAGAACTTGATGAAGCGGCGGCGCGCGAAGGTCAGTGGATGGGAATCGATCCCGTTGGTTCAACCAGCGGCACGATTGGCGCAACGGTTGCAACCGCATCAGCCGGTCCGTTGTCTCACGGCATTGGTCGCATGCGTGATATCGTGTTGGGTGTCGAAGTCGTAGCAGGCAACGGTGACATCGTGCGAAGTGGCGGAAAGGTCGTAAAGAATGTTGCGGGCTTCGACCTGACCCGCTTGCAGGTTGGCGCGTGGGGAACGCTCGGCGTAATAACAGAAATCAGTCTGCGGTTGCGTGCGCGCCCCGAAGTCGATGAAACCATTTGCATTGCGCTCGATTCCCGAAAGCCGCTCCAAGCACACCTCGTTGCGCTCCGTGAAATTCCGCTTGCAGCGCTGGCAGTGGAGTTGATCGCGCCATCTTTGGCCAAACTACTCGCGTTGGGAGAGACACATTTCCTTCTCGCACGACTTGGCGGCAATGAAACACTGGTTCGCGCACAACGCGCGGCACTGAGCATACTGGGCGGCACCTCCACAGTCGAACCCACAGTTTGGAATTCCATTCGGGCGTTTGAGAATAACGAGTTCGCGGTGGTACGTGTTTCCCATTTGCCATCACAGCTCGAGAATTCGTGGATACACGCTTACAACGAAGTATTTTCCGTCATGCACGCGCCTTGCTTCATGCACTCTACCATTTCACGCGGATTGGTTCGCGTTGCCATTCCGAAATCAACCATACTGTCACCTGACGAGCACCTTGCAGCGTTGACCAGGATCGTTTCGACTATTGCTCCGCCCGGTGGACATGCTGTGTGGGAACAATTGCCGGCGCAGCTTTGGAAAAACCTGCCGTCGGCTGTTGGCGACGACCTATCGACCGGATTAAAGCGCGCCTTCGATCCAGCGGGGATTTGCAATCCGGGAATTCTTGGAAACTCGGTTCCGCGATGAGCACCGTCACCATCAAGGCGTGCGCACTTCCGAACACTCCATTGGCCGATGCCGCGGCGGGGCTCGATGCGTGCGTGCACTGCGGCTTCTGTTTGCAGGCGTGTCCGACTTACGTCAATCTCGAAGACGAAAACGACAGCCCGCGCGGACGCATCGTGCTCATGCGACGACTCCTCGAGGGCGATTTGCCGCTCGACGATGCTGACGTCGGCACACACATGGATCGTTGCCTCGGTTGTCGCGCCTGCGAAACGGCTTGCCCGTCGGGCGTTCCGTACGGTCACTTGCTGGAAGCAACTCGTGCGACCACGGCGCGCGCGCGTCCGCAACCAAAAGTTGGAAAGCTCATCCTCGCGATTTTCGCGAATCGCACCCTGCTTACGTTTGCTTTGGTAGGTGCGCGGGTTTTTCGCGCGACGGGATTACCAAGTATTCTCTCGCGCTTACTTCCCAGGCGACTCGCATTCCCAATGGCAATGCTGGCATCAACGAAATCCGTTCAACTGCCGCGCAGGGTGCAACGAGATTCGTCGCTTTCTGCACAAACTCCGCGCCCAGCAACGAATTCTCGCGAGAGCGTCGCCTTACTTGAAGGTTGCGTAATGCGCGGACTGTTCGCTCACACCAACGCCGCGACAGCAAACGTGCTCGGCGTGAACGGCTACCGAGTTCTCAATGCGCCATCTCAGGGTTGTTGTGGCGCGCTACACGCACACGCTGGCGAACTCGAGACAGCGCGCACGCTCGCTCGCGTAAACATCGCGGCTTTTGAAAATAGCGGTGCGAATTTCATCGCGATTAACTCCGCTGGCTGTGGCGCGATGGTCAAGGAGTACGCGCATCTGCTCAAAGACGACACCGTCTGGCATGAACGAGCCGCGCGCATTGCTGCAAAAACACGCGATGTCAGTGAATTGCTAGCGGCCGCCGGACCCGTTATCGGCGCGCCCCTGTCAGCGCGAGTGACATACGACGCACCTTGCCATCTTATGCACGCGCAGCGTATCACGCGCGAACCCATGACGGTGCTGCAATCGATTCCGGGAATGGATCTCGTGCCCCTCACGGATGTAGATCAGTGTTGCGGCAGCGCCGGCATCTATAATCTCATCGAGCCCGACACGTCCGATGCCGTTCTCGCACCAAAGCTGGCGCGTATTGCGGAAAGCGGCGCAGACTTTGTCGCGACGGGTAACCCGGGCTGCCTCATGCAAATCGGCGCAGGCCTCGCGTTGAACGGCAGTGAGACGAAAGCGATTCATCCAATCGACTTGCTCAATGCTTCGTACAAAAACCAAAATGTGTAGCGATCATGTTAGTCATTGCGTTTGACGGCGTTTTGTTCGACACGCTGGACGCGCGCGCGCGCGTGGTCTACGACGCGCTGCGTACCGATTTTCCTTCGCTGACAGTCGAACAAGCGCATTCAGTAATTCCCGGACTATCAATTGCCGAAGCAGTGCGCGCCATCGCCTACGAAGCGAGTGAATTGATCGAACCGGTCGTCGTTGACGAAACATCTATCGATCTCGCGGTCATGCACGCAGAGCGTGGCTTTGCGGCACTCGCCGCGCACGGATTCTCGCTGAATTTGCGAGGACGCGACCTATTGCAACGTTCCGCGTCAGTTACCCGCATTGTCGTTCGCGCAGACTCCAAACGCCGAGAAGTCGATTTCATGATGCAACTGGCCCGTCTCGAGTCGAGCGTATCGATGGTGCACTGCAGCGATGACCACTACGGTGCACCATGGTGCCCCGAACTGGCTTCGTCGGCGATTGGCAGAAGCTACGATCGAATTGCCGGCAGGATGACGAGCAACAAGGGGCTGTTGGGAGAAAAATCAGCAGTGGGCATCGCAATGGAGATTGGCGAGGACGCGCGCGCCGTCGCGCGGCAGTACGGATTCGAAACGCCAGCCGACATCTCGTTGATACGTTTCCACGGCATCTAGCTGTATCGTCATACTCTCGCGATCGGCTTCTCCTGTTAGTATTCGAAAGAGGAACGAGATGAACGAGACTTCCACTCCATATCAGGCTTTGCAGAGCGGCGCGGCGTACTTCGTACTCCCCGCGCGCCATGTCAGCACGTTTTCGGGGCCCAAGGCTGCAGACGCACTGAATGGGCTTGTCACCAACGACGTGTTGAAAATTGCTGTCGGCAAAGGGCAATACGCCGTTGCGCTGGCACCAAAGGGCAAAGTGCTCGCTGATGTTGTCATTCTGCGCACGCAGCCGGAAACTTTTCTGGTTGAAACGTCGGCGTTCGCTGGTGCAGAGTGGTGGTCCATGATCAAGAAGTACGTCAACCCGCGTCTCGCGCAGTACAAAGACGAAAGCGCGAACTACGTTGAAATTGGTGTCTACGGTCCAAAGGCCGCCGCAATTGTTGCACGACTTGGTGTCGTTGGCAGCAACGACACAACGCTCGCAACAGCCATGGAAGAAGCACTCGCGAATTGGACCGATTGGTCGCACGCATCGTGGCAATTGCCCGGTACCGAAGCGCGACTGATTCGTGCACCGCACCTCGGCGCTACGCCAGGCTTCGTACTTCTCGTCGAATCATCGTTCCTGGATATCGTGCGCGCGCGACTCGATCGCTTTGGCGCCACGTTTGCAGATGACAGTGTGTGGCAACTCGCGCAGTTGGAAGCGGGACGCCCGGTGTTTGGGCTCGACATGGATGCCACGACAATTCCGCAGGAAGCGAATCTCGATTCGTGGGATGCTATTTCATTCGAAAAGGGCTGCTACACAGGACAGGAAACCGTTGCGCGCATTCATTTTCGTGGTCACGTCAACAAGCATTTGCGCGGACTGACCTCGAAACAGGCAATTCCCGTTGGCGCCGAAGTTCGCGATACGACAGGAAAGGTCGTGGGTGACGTGCGGCGAAGCGCAGTCTCTCCGCAATTCGGTTCTATCGCCATCGCCATGATTCGTCGTGAATTGGACGAAGGGGTCGATGTAACAATCGCAGTCGAAAACGATTCGATTCCAGCGCGCATTGTGCCGCTTCCATTCACATCCGGCGTTGTCGGAGCGACGTAAAAAAAAGCGGGGCGTATCTTTCGATGCGCCCCGCCTGACCACATGGACCAGCGAAAAAACTAGTGCTTGGTCGTGTCTTTCTTCATGCCCATCGCCATCGAGTCGGCCATCTTAATTGAATCGGCCTTCTTGGCTGAATCCGTCATCGCGGCCGGTGGGGCCATCGTTGGGGCCATCGCAGTGGATGAATCCACCTTGGCTTCGTCTTTCTTGGCGCAGGCGCCGAGGGCTACAAACGCGACAAACAGGGCTACACGCTTCATGAGATACTCCTGATGGCAGTGGCTATAAGTGCTATACGAGAGCAAACTCGTACAGCCCCCAAGGCCACGTATTGGCCGGCGGGGTAACAACGCATGAATCTAGGTAGGTTAGAAAGGCTGTCAAGACTTGGCGCGCATAGCCAACTTCCTGTCAGACAACACGTTCCGGGTTCAAGCCCCAATTTGCTCACGTTTAGCACGAGGTAATGTGTCTCGATTTCCTGACACTCTCGGATCTCTTCGCAGTTCCGCGTACCCCGACCAGCGCTCCAAGTCTGTAAAAGACGAAATCCGCAAGAATCTGATTGCCCGCATCAAGCAGGGCGGTCCGCTCTTCCGTGGCGTACTCGGCTATGAAGATACCGTCATGCCGCAAATCGTGAACGCGCTCCTGGCGCGCCACAATTTCATTTTGTTAGGTCTCCGTGGACAGGCCAAGTCACGGATTCTGCGCGCGCTCGTCACGTTGCTCGATGAACACATGCCGATCGTTGCTGGCAGCGAAATCAACGACGATCCTTTCGCGCCAATTTCGAAGTACGCAAAGAATCTGATGGCTGAAGCGGGCAACGACACACCGATTGCGTGGGTTGAACGCGACAATCGCTTTGTTGAGAAACTCGCAACCCCCGATGTAACTGTCGCAGACATCATTGGAGATGTCGATCCAATTCGCGCAGCGCGGGGCGGCCACGTATTGAGTGACGAACTCACCATTCACTATGGCATGCTGCCGCGCGCCAATCGCGGAATTTTTGCGTTGAATGAGTTGCCCGATCTCGCCGGCAAAGTGCAAGTGGGGTTGTTCAACATCATGCAGGAAGGTGACGTGCAAATCAAAGGCTATCCGGTGCGCCTGCCTCTCGATGTGTTGTTGTGCTTCACTGCGAATCCCGAAGACTACACGGCACGCGGAAAGATCATCACTCCGCTCAAGGATCGTATTGGTAGCGAAATCATTACGCATTATCCGGAAACTGTCGAACTCGGCGTGCAAATTACGCAGCAGGAAGCGTGGACACAGCGAGGTGGCGTTCCGTTGCGCATTCCCGATCTCATTACGGAAGTCATCGAGCGTGTTGCGTTTGAAGCACGTGAGGACAAGCGCGTTGATAAGCGGTCCGGTGTTTCGCAGCGCATGCCAATTACCGTTACGGAAAACGTTGTCTCCAACGCCGAGCAGCGTGCCATTCGTGCTGGAGAAACAGAAGCGGTTCCGCGTATTGCCGACATTTATTCAGCGTTGCCTGCAATTACCGGCAAGATGGAGCTTGAGTACGAGGGAGAATTGGTGGGCGGTGCTGTTATTGCTCGCGAGTTGATTCGCCGTGCGTGCGATGCAAC
>JBDUAX010000614.1:0-2409 GCA_040004455.1 Gemmatimonadaceae bacterium | reverse complement strand
GGACGTAAAGACAGCACTTAACAAGTAATTCGCATATTCGCTCATGATTCGTAGCCGTGCGACTCCAATTTCGATGGCGGCAATTCGCCTCATCAGCGATCGGCCAGCACGTGTCGCGATTGTTATTGGGACGCGTCCAGAAGCCATAAAAATGGCGCCAGTAGTCCGCGCGATTGGTGAACGAAGTGCCCTGACACCGATTGTTATTTCAACGGGTCAGCATCGCGAGCTTTTGACGCAAGCGCTGTCTGATTTCGGCATCAAAGCCGATGTCGAGCTCGATTTGATGTTGCCGAATCAAACCCCAGCGGATTTTGCAGCGCGTTGTCTCGACGCACTCTCACCGGTGTTTGCGCGTGATCACTTCGACGCGGTGTTGGTGCAAGGGGACACGACGACGGTTCTCGCTGCTGGTCTCGCCGCGTCATGGGCGCGCATTCCGATTGGTCATGTTGAAGCCGGGCTTCGTTCGTTCGATTTGCAGAATCCATTTCCGGAAGAAATGCATCGCCGATTGTTGGGTTCGTTGGCCACCTGGCACTTCGCACCGACAGCGCGCGCGCGCCGCAATTTGATTGATGAAGGCGTGAACGGAGATCGCGTCATCACGACTGGCAACACCATTGTCGACGCGCTCAACCAAATTGATTTGTCCGGGAATTACGACGACGCGCTGCTGCACAATCTTCCGGTTGGACGCATGATCACAGTGACGGCGCATCGTCGCGAAAATCACGGAGCGCCGCTGAAAGAAATTGCGAAAGCCGTCCAGACCCTCGTCGAGAATTTCCCCGATGTGTTTGCAGTCATTCCTGTGCATCCGAATCCCAACGTGCGCGAAGCGTTTGCCGATATTTTGGGAAACAACGCGCGCGTGCATTTGGTGCCGCCAATTGGCTATCGCGACATGCTTCGTTTGCTTAAGCGAAGCACGCTTATTGTGACCGACTCCGGCGGCATTCAGGAAGAGGCGCCCAGTTTGGGAACGCCGGTGCTGATCACGCGGGACGTTACGGAACGCCCCGAAGTGGTGACGGCCGGCGCTGGGCGAATTGTCGGCACCCGGCACGAAGTCATTGTTGCTGAAGCGAGCCGCTTGCTCACCGATGATGTGGCGTATCGGGCCATGGCTAAGGCTCGCAATCCGTTTGGCGACGGGCTGGCGGCGGAGCGTATCGCGGACTTCCTCGAGCTCCGATTGCGCGGCCGAATCGCTTCGGGTGGCCGAGTTGCCGACATCGCTTAGCGGCGCCCAGGTGTAGAACAAATGCTACACTTGGTGTTTCCGAACGACAAATGGACTTGACGGCAAATTTCATTCGGTAACGGTTGAGTCCGCATTCCCGATTTAACTCGCAAATGCGACCCTGACGACGTATAATGATCAGAGGGAAGTGCGGCACGATTTCTGCTGGTAGTGGTGTAGAGCTTGTTTCCCGCGTTGTACCGCTCGCATTTCAAGACATTGAGCGACATGCAGTCTCTTTCGCCTCATACGATGCAATTCAGCACAAATTCTGCCATTCGTACCGTTCGCCGAGTTGTGACGGGCGGAGTTTTGGCATTTTCCGTAGTGGCACCCGCCGGTCTCTCAGCTCAGACAGTCACGTTTGAGGACTGGAACTATATGGGCCTGTGCAACTTCAACGGCGGCGATGGCATCACGAGTTCAGGAGGTTTTAGTTTTGGTGGCCTGATCGCCCTTGATTTGATCAATTATCAAAATCAGTGCGGGCGAAATTTCAAAACCGGTTACATCAACCTTCCGTATTCCAACGGAAACGAAGTAATTGGACTTGGCTCAGGTACTTCGTACCTCAACCGAAACCGGGCGTTTGTATTGAAAAGCCTGGTCGCCGGAGCTGGTTGGATTAACACCACCAGGCTGACGTTATCGTTTTATCTGAACGCGGTTTTGCAGGGAACGTCTGTGCTAACGCTCAACGTCTTTCAGAATGGCAGCAATCCATACACCGATCTTTTTGCGGGCGCGGCCGACTTCATTGGCTTCACGCCGGAATACACGGGTGCGGACTACTTCGACAGCAAGTTCGAGTCGTGTATTGGAGCAAGCCAAGGATGTCAGCAGCACCAATACGAGACCTATTTCCTCGACAACCTGGTCTTTGCGGAGGTACCACCTCCGCCGCCCGTTGTTGCACCGTCTGTCGTGACTCCGGAACCATCGACCATCGGTTTGATGGCGCTTGGAATGCTGGCGATCGCGGGCGCTGCCAGAAGGCGCCGGAAGCGCTAGCCTGCGGGGCTTGCAAGGAAAACGAGATTGATAAGCGCCGCAGTTATCTGCGGCGTTTTCATTGACTGGAATATCGGGGCGTTAAGTGTCGGCACCGGTTGACTTTCGGTTCACTGTCCGCCATCATTGCAGTCTGCCAGAAACTTGGCTTC
>JBDUAX010000204.1:0-8064 GCA_040004455.1 Gemmatimonadaceae bacterium | reverse complement strand
GGAATCTTGAGCTCGTTCTGGATGTAGGGCTGCACTACGCTCGTGTGGTTGTAGTACTCGGGGATGTGCTTGAACGAGACCTTGACCGGGCTGCCGGCATACACCTTGGTGAGCGAGTCCGCGGCGGCCGCCATGCCTCGGCCGTTCCCGCCGCTGTCGCCCAGGTAGTAGATCTCCGTGAAGCCGGCGCTCCGCAGGAAGTTGCCCATGTCGTACAACACCGCGGTGTACGTGGCTTGAGAAAGCATTGGGCCCGCACGGCCAACCTGAATGTTGGCACCGGCATTGCCGGGCTCGAGCGTCACAAGCGGCGCGACCAATGTCTTGCCCATTTTGCGCGCAATCATCTCGCCCAGGAGCTTGATGTTCACGTTGTGCTTGTTCATTGCGAGGTTGCCGTCGTTGTCCTCGACGCCTCCGGTCATGATCAGCACCGTCGTGTAACCGTCCTTGATCAGGTCGCGGAACTCGGGCTGCGTGAGCTCCTCCATCCACACGGTGTTGATGCCGGCAATTGTGCGCGGCTTGTTCGCCTTCGCGGCCCGCGCCGCCTCGCGAGCGGCCACCTGCTCCGGAGTTTGAGCCGCACGGCCGCCACCAGCGGCGCCACCAGCGCCAGTGCCCCCAGTCACCTGGGCCGAGGTGCTCGCTGCGAACAGCGGCAACATCAACAGAACCATCAACTTTGTTTTCATCATGTCTCCTGGGGCGGGATCAGCTCGCTCCGGCAAGCCGTTTGTCGAGGGAAGCGTAGGCTTGCTGCGCGGCGTTGAATCTGTTCGGCAGGTGGCGCGGGCGCGAACTCGCGATGATGGCACCCGTTCGCCGACCCCTTGACGGTCGAAAGGAAGATCGATATTATCTTCTTTCGACAGTCGAAAGGAGCGAAATGACGAAAGAACGCAGCGACCTCTTGCAGGGGACAGTCACCATGCTGGTGCTAAAGGCCCTCCAAGTGGAGCCAATGCATGGCTGGGGAATCACCGAGCGCATCGAACATTGGTCCGAAGAGGTCCTGCAGCTTGGCCAGGGCACGCTGTATCCCGCGCTCTATCGGCTCGAGCGTCAGGACCTTATCCAATCCGAATGGAGGGTCACCGAGAACAGTCGGCGCGCCAAGTACTACTCGCTCACGACTCAAGGGCGACAACAGCTCGAAAAAGAGCTGGCCCAGTGGCGCCGTGCGTCGCGTGCGGTCAATCAAGTGCTCGATGTGACGCTGGCAAGCGCGAGACCCGCATGAGCTGGATACGAGAGAGCTGGAACCGCATCAGGTCGGTCACTCGCGTTGACGCGCTGGAACGCGGTCTCGATGACGAGATACGATTTCACATTGAGCAGCAGACGCAAAAGAATTTACGCGCAGGCATGACGCCCGACGACGCACGGCGGCAGGCATACGTGAAGTTTGGCGGCGTCGAGCGTTTCAAAGAGAACACACGCGACGAGTTTCGCCCCGTACTTCTTCAGGATTCGCTGCTGGATCTGCGTTACGGCATTCGTGCGTTGCGCAGAGCGCCGTTGTTCACTGTTATTGCCGCGGTCACTCTTGCACTTGGAATTGGCGCAACGACCGCAGTGTTTGCAGTCGTTTACGGTGTGCTTATCAAGCCACTGCCGTATCACGATTCAGACGCACTCGTAAGTCTGAAGCATTCCGCGAAAAGTTTGGGTGGTGGACCTCCGGTCGGCTTGTCGCTCTCACTGTTCGTCTCGTATGCTCGCGAGAACCGATCGTTCGAACACGTCGGTGTGTGGTCGCGCGGCACCGACATCGTGACCGACGGCATCGCTGCGGAAGAAGTCGCAACGCTCAATGTCAGTGCAGGCGCGCTTCGAGCACTCGGCATTCAGCCGGCGATGGGTCGCACATTTCTGGACGCAGACGGCGCGTCGAACGCGACGGAAACAGTAATTCTGATGGATGGATACTGGGCTCGCCGATTCGGCCGAGACCGATCGATTATCGGGCGTGATATTTCAATTGGCGCACGCCCGCGAGTGGTTGTCGGCATCATGCCACCGAGCTTTCGCTTTCTCGACGAAACTCCGGAAGTGTTGGTACCCGTGCGCATCGATCCTGCAACACTCACGCTTGGCGGATTCAATTTCGAAGGGATTGCAAGGTTGGCTGGCGGTGTCACCATGCAACGCGCTAGCACCGACCTCGCGCGTATTCTGCCAATCTGGATTCAGTCGTGGCCCTCGTACCCTGGCGTGGATCGCAACGAGTTTGGTGACATGACGCCGCTCGTGAAATCGCTTAAACAGGACCTCGCGAGCAACGTCGGCAACATGTTGTGGGTGTTGATGGGCACCATCGCGATGGTGTTGGTAATTGCGTGTGCGAACGTTGCGAATCTAGTGCTGGTACGCGCGCAGGACCGGCAGCATGAACTCGCCATACGCACCGCGCTTGGTGCGGGTCGAGGACGTTTGGCGCGGCAACTGCTTGTTGAGAATCTTGTACTGGGGATGTTGGGCGGCGCATTGGGGCTGCTGCTCGCGGCCGCTGGTCTTCGTGTACTATCGAGTATTGGAGAGGGAAGCCTTCCCCGGCTGCAAGAGATTGCGATCAGTCCGATTGTGCTTGAGTTGACGCTCGCGCTCTCGCTGTGTGCCGCGCTTTTGTTTGGTGGCATTCCAATTGCGAAGTTGGGACTCAAGCATTTCGATATGACGCTTCGTCCGGCTGCGCGCGGTGCAACGAGCAGTCGCGAACGCAATCGCGCGAGAAATTTTCTTGTCGTAGTGCAGGTAGCTCTCGCTGTTGTGCTCCTTGTTGGATCCGGGCTGATGGTTCGGACGTTTGTCGCATTGCGCGCGGTGCCTCCGGGATTCACGGATCCGGCGCATGTGCAGTTAGCGCGCGTGAATATTCCCGAAGCGCAGATTGCCGACGCCGCGCGCGTTTCGCAGCTTCAGCACGACATGCTCGATCGGTTGGCTACGATACCCGAAGTAACGTCGGTGTCGTTCACCGGCAATGTACCAATGGCCAACGAACGCAGTCGCGCCGGCATCTATCGCGAAGATGTGCCGCTCAACAATCAAAGCGAACCGCCTCTTCGCTGGTTCAGATTTGTTGCACCGGGCTTTTTTCATACCATCGGCACACGTGTTGTTGCAGGCCGCGACTTCACGTGGGTTGATGTCGACAATAGCCGGCCAGTTGTCGTTATCTCTCAGAACCTGGCGCGGGAGTTGTGGCGCGAACCAACGGCCGCCCTTGGCCGCAGAATTCGCGAAGGCACCGAAAGCCCCTGGCGCGAGATCGTAGGAGTCGTCGCAGATGTCTACGACGATGGAGTACACCGCCCGGCACCGGCAATCGTCTATTGGCCATCGTTCATGCAAACGTTTGTCGGGCAGCCATTCAACATCAAGCGCTCCGTCACCTTTGCATTGAGGACCAGCCGCGCGGGTAGCGAGGGCTTGCTGACACAAGTTCGCGATGCGATATCCAGCGCGCAGGCCGGCACGCCAATCACACGCGTGCGTACGCTTGGCGATGTGTATGCACACTCGATGGCCGCGACGTCATTCGCGCTGGTGATGCTCGTGATTGCGGCAGCAATGGCCTTGATCCTCGGCATCGTCGGGATTTACGGAGCGATCGCCTACGCCGTAACGCAGCGCAGGCGCGAGATCGGCATTCGCGCGGCGTTGGGCGCTTCGCGACACGAGCTTCAGGCAATGTTCGTACGCCACGGCGTGATCCTCGCCCTGATTGGCATCGCGTGCGGTCTAGCCGGCGCCTTGGCGCTTACTCGGCTCATGGCCTCGTTGCTTTTCGGCACGAGCCCGCTCGACCTGACGGTGTACGTACTCGTGTCCGTGGGACTTGCGAGCGTCGCCGCGCTCGCCGCCTACGTTCCGGCGCGGCGCGCTGCACTCGTCGATCCCGTGCTGACGCTACGTGGCGACTAGAACGGCCTGAATGGACCGTAGACAAACGGCCGCGCCCACCCTACCCCTCAATTCGCCAGCGCCCAACCCGTAATCGCCGCTGCACTCCCATCCGACCACGTCGCCGTCCCCGTTCCACTTCCATTCACCACGACCGTCGCCAACACGCTACCGGTGCTGATTTGCTTCACAGTTCCAGTTGAATTACCGGTGCCGTCATTCACGAAGTCGATTGCAAACCGCATGTCATGCTGTGAATCGGTAATCGACCAGCCTGCCGGCAACGCCGGGAACAGTGAGAACGTGCCGGTCCCTCCCTGTTGTGACGACGTGCCCCACACCGTTCCACCGCTAATCGCAAGCGTCGAGTGCGTCGGTGCAGTAAGAGTAAGTGTGTTGTTCGCACCGGTCATCAACACGGCGCTGTTGCCATCGAACGTCATCGGCGCATCGAGTGCCGTCAAGTGCAACGTGAGCGGTGTGACCGAACCGACGGCAATACCAAGCGATGCAAAGTTCTGCACAACGCCACCGGAGCACGGCACAATTGTCTGTCCCGCTGTCTGAACCGCGCACGAAATTCCCATGTTGACTGGCGGCGCGCCAGTCGCCGGAGTGAACGTACCAAGTCCTGATATGAACTGATTGGTCGAAGCTGTAACTTGCGCCGTCTCCAGCATTCTCAGTGTACCGAGTGGTGCGCCAGTGAGCGAGAAATATTGCGCGGTTGCCGCCACATCCACCTGATGATTGACATCCTCGGCAAACGATGTGATGTCGCTCAGAATGTACGGCTTCGTGCATGCTTGGTCCCAGTAGAATCCCGTTCTGGTGGAATTGTCCACGCCGATTGGCAAAGACTGCACACTGCCACTACCGGGCATCGTCGAGCAGGCTCTCGCCGAGCCGACTCCGTGCACAACGGACTGACCGATGACCTGAAGTTGCGCCTGCAACACACTGAACGAGAGTGCCATGCCAAGGCCCTGCTGCACGAGCACGTGTTGCGACACCATCGAAGCTTGCGACGCTGCGACAGTGACGGCGAGCGGCGCGTCCTGATTGGTGACGCCACTTGCTGTCGCGTGGACTGCGAATGACGACAACACAGTTGGTGCAAGAATCGCGGCCGCTACTGTAATCGTGGCACTCGTCGCACCGGCCGCAATCGTCGTGGAATTGAGTGTCGCCGTCACGCCTGTTCCCGCGCCCGTTAACGAAAGTGCAACCGCTCCGCTGAATGGTGCTGTGCGCACAATTGAAACGGTTATGGTCGCCGATGCTGCTTGTGGAACTGAAAGCGTTGCTGGAGTAAGCGTGAGCGTAAAGCCACCAGGTGCCAGCGTAACGGTGAGTGCGATCGTCACCGTGCGTTCAATCAAACCCGGTGCATTTGCGTGCACGACAACATTGGTATTGCCAACAGTGGCAGTCGACGTTGCGGTAAGCGTCAGCGTTGTGCTCGCGCCTGCAACGCTGCTGTTCGCGAACGTCGCCGTCACGCCCGACGGAAGTCCAGTTGTTGTCAGGTCAACGGCACCAGTGAATCCCCCCGACCGCGCGATAGTGAGTGTTGCCGGCGCTGTTGACTGTCCTTGCTGCACCGACAATGTCGCCGCACTTGATGTGAGCGTAAAGTCGGGGGGTGGCGTCACGATGAGTGTGAGTGGCGAAGTGCGATCCGCCAGCGATGAGCGCGCGCGTACGACGAGTGCGTACGTTCCCGGTGCGACGGTATTCGCAACGGTCAATGCGAGCGACGTGGTGTCATTCGCGAGCGAAGGCGTGACAACCTGCGTCGTGACGCCAGTTGGTGCTCCTTCAACGCTCATCACTATTGCTTCGGAAAAATTCGTGCGTGCAATTTGTGCAATAGTGCGACCCGTTGATCCAGCCTGCACCGTCAATGACTGCGACGAGAGTGAAAGCGCAAATGCGGGTTGTGCAAGCACGGTGATTGAAGCGCTCGCTGTCTGGTCGGTAATTCCGGATGCTGTGCCGCGAATTGTGAATGTATATGTGCCCGGCACGGTCGTTGATGCTGCCGTCACCGAAAACGTCGTGCTCGTTACCGATGATGTGATTGCCGCCGGCGAAAATGCCGCTGTTACTCCCGCAGGCAGCCCTTCGGCGGCCACATTCACCGTGCCCGCAAAACTTCCGGTGCGAGCGATCGTGGCGATGAGTGATGCAGTGCCACCTGCGTTGACGTTGAGCGACGATGACGAAAGTGAAACGGCGAAACCCGGAGGGGTTACGATTGGTTGCGTGCCGCCGTCCCCCGACTTGCCGCACGCAGCCGCTGACAGCGCGACAAAGACTAACCACGCGGTGCCTGTGGCCGAGTTGGTGAGGGCGGTCGGTAAGCGGAAGAATGAGGCGCGCATGGAATCAGGGTTGGAGAAGGGCGTCAAATACGTAACTGATAGCGAAGTGTAAGCGGAGCAGTCCTATCGTTTTTCAAGGCGGGATTTCCCGGTAAGGCGGCTCATTGGCTTTAGCGGGTCACCAAATCACTGGCCAGTGAATAGAAAAGCGAACCTGTGTGAGGGCACAGCATTAACGCGCGGCGCGGCGCCTGGCTTCCACTCAGTAACGTCCAGGCGGGCTGCCACGCAGACGACAGAACGCGCGCGAAAACGCGAACTCCGATGTGCAGCCAACGCATCGTCGTGCCCCAGCTCTCGAACCAGCAGGCTGATTAGCCGCACTTTGGTGCCGTTAACGCCTTAGCCGCCGTGAGCGGTTTTCCGCCCCTTTTGCTGAGCAACATGTTGAGCGACAGCACGTCTTTCGCATTGAGCGCATTCCAGCTGGCTACCAATGCGTTTAAATCGCGACAGCTTGCAGCGAGGCTTTGCAACATTGCGGCCGTCGGTGCCATGTCGCCCTTGTCCTGCGTTGCAAGCTGCGTCAGAAAACGCGCGTGCACACTCGTAAACGTTGGAGCCGCTGCACCACCACGTCCTCGGCCACCACCACCGCCCCGACCACCATCGTCGCCGCCAAACACACCAAGTTTGGCTCGAAATTCAGCAATCGCTTTTGCCGATTCAGTTGTCGTGTCGGCCGATGCTGCGGTGCCCAGTGCTGTGCGATACGCCGTAACCTGCGCGGCCCCTTCGTACGTCGCACGAATGCCATCCTGAATTTTTTTCAACAGCAGCGCTTGCGCGCTTACATCAGCAAGCGATGCGCTGGAGCGCGGATCATTTGCTACACGCGCCGTCTGCGTGAACGACTTTCCATCGACCGTCAGCTTGAACGTGTAGAGGCCGGGAGCTGCAAGCGCGCCCTCGGGTGACGTTGGCGTGAGACCAGGGTTTGCGTTGATTTCAAAACTGTGTGTGAACGACGGCGGCGCGTCGTAGCGCACGTCCCAATTGGTACGATTGAGACCCACTGCTGTTGGTAATGATTCTGGGTCGCGAATCCAGAAATTCGGAAGCGGTGGGCGTGCCGACTCAGGCACCGGAGACATGGCCACACTCGACATGTGACGCACCATCGCTCCGGTCGAATCGGTTACGTCAAGCGTGATATCGCCCGCCGGTTTTGCTGCGAGCGAATAGAACACCACCACGCCGTCTGGCGGATTAAGCGCATGAGGGGTTTCCGGCGGAAACGGCGTGTTGTCGCCAACGTTGCGTCGCACACGCACAGATGCATCGGGTTTGAACAGATGAACTGACTGCCTCGCAACGTCGGTCGTCATTTGCCGCAGTACTGCGTAATCATCGAGCACCCAAATTCCTCGACCATACGTACCGACTACAAGATCGTTGCCCTTGATGGTCGCGTCGCGATACGAGGTGTTGGGCAAGTTTGTTTGCAGCGATTGCCAGTTGTCGCCATCGTCGAACGACACAAACATTCCGCTTTCGGTGCCGGCCACAAGTAATCCGGCTTTTTTTGTATCCTCGCGCAACACACGCGAGAAGTTTCCACTTGGTTGATTCACCGGCAAACCATTGTTGATTGCCGTCCACGTTTTTCCGAAATCGCGCGTGCGATAAAAGTGCGGCGCGTATTCGCCGGTGCGATGAATATCAACGGCGACATACGCCGTGCCCGCATTGAAGTGCGAAGCGTCAACCGACGACATCACTGCGCGCGTCGGAAAAGGCAGGTCGGGAATGCTTACATCTTCCCATG
>JBDUAX010000203.1:0-8075 GCA_040004455.1 Gemmatimonadaceae bacterium | reverse complement strand
ATACCAGCCGCCAACCGCGGCGCAATCTTGAAAGTATGGATATCTGGATCGCTGGTGCTGTTGGTTTGCTTGTTGCCTGGGCCGCTATCACTCTCACCACCGATGCGCCGGGTTACGTACATCTGATGCTGACCGGCGGGATGTTCCTACTCATCTGGCGAATTGTTGTTCGCGGAACACCTGCCGGACCGCGCTCCACAACGTCGACCTCGACTCCTCCTTCGACGCCCGCCGCGAAAGACGGTAACAAAAAGAAATAGTTCGCGGATGGCGCCGTCAGATTTCCCAGTTCGAAAACACAAGCCCCTCGGTTGGAATCGTTTCGGTCCAACCGTGAACGCTCATTCGCAAATCAGTCCAGCGAACACGGGCACCCATTTGAACGAGTGCGCGATAAGCGTCGGTGTAGGCACCCTGTACGCGAAACGCAACACGACGGGCACCGCTGCGGCGCGCATGTTCGGAAATGTGTCGTACCAGTGTTGGCAAATCCCCGCGCTTGTCGAGCACCAACTTCAAAACGCGCAACTCATCGCGAACGCGACCTTCGACCAAGGGCGCCGAATGACAGAGCGCAAATCCCATTGGTGCAGAAATTGGCCCGAGCAACAACGTGTCACCCAATGCCAGTCGATCAGTCAATTCAAGTTCACGTGTGAAGTTGTACCCCGGCGATACTGAATTGGTCAGCTTTCGGCACGACTCCAATGCTGTTTCGCGATCGAATTCAGACAACCGCGATAGCAAAACCGGCGAATGTTCTTCAGCGCGCACATCAAGCATGAGCGTGATGGTTAGCGGGCCCGGAACGAAGCCAAGTCCTGAATAGAATCCAATATTGTCCATGGTGCGCGGCATGGTTTCCAAACCAATCACGCGCACATCCTGGCGCTCCAGCCAACGCAGCCCTGCCTCGACAATGATTTTGCCGAGTCCGAGCCCTTGATGCTCGGTGCGCACGCAGAGTGGGCCCATCCATCCCTCAACCCCCGAATGATGCACCATGTTGAACGCGACAATCTTGTTCCGATCGTCTCGCCAGCAGAGCGCACCATCACCAGCATCTTCAATTGCGTAGCGCCAAATGGCCGGATTGAGCGGTGGCACGCGTACGCCAGTCATTCCGTCGCGACGATAGCGTTCGGTGAAGGCTTCGGTGAAGACGTCGTTGAGCGCAAGAATGTCGTCGACGGTCGCGACCGTTGGTCCGGTGGCCGGACGCAACCCGCGCCAACTCCGCGAATTCGCTGTCATGAGACTTTGCGCATCAGATCGTCGCCATCGCTTTCGGAATCATCGCCGTTGTTGGCTCCGCCCAGTGTCACGGTGGCCGCCCCTGTTTGTTCGTTGTACCGCACTACCAGGACACGATCGAGTCCTTCGCGCACTTGTTCAATGTGCGTAATCACAATGACTTGCTCGAAACGATCCTGCAACCGCCGCAGCAGCTCAATGACATTGTCTCGGCGCGTCTCATCAAGCGAGCCGAACACTTCATCAAGAATCAGCAGCGAGAAGGCCTGCCCTGCACGCTCAGCAATCATCTGTGAAATTGCAAGGCGCAACACGAGGTTGCAGAGATCTTCCTCGCCCCCTGACACAACCTGCTTGGGAAGCTCGTTTTCGAGGACGATTACGTTATAGTCGTCGTCGAACTCCAGCGCGCTATAGCGACCGTCGGTGAGTGCGCGCAGAAATCCGCCGGCGATTTCCGCGAGTTCAGGGCGCAACTGTGTATTGAGATCGGTACGCAAGTCGGTGTACGTACGATCGAGTTCGTCGTGCAATCGTTTGTCGGTTTCCAACTCTTCGAGTCGTGCAACCAATTTGGCCAACTCAAGCCGCCGATTCTCGCCGCTCGCCAGCTCGGCCTGCGCGCGGGCAACATCTCCCTGCGCGGCAACTTCCTCCAGTTCGGCCTGACGTGCCAGGGCCGCCGCGCGCTCGTGTTCGTCGCGAACAGTGACATAGGCACTCTCGTCAATGCGGAGCGCCTCGCGCTGTTTTTGGAGCGCTGCAAAACGTTCGTGCGTAGCGGAAAGCTTTTCACGCGCACGTTGCTGATCGACGCGCACCGGACCTTCCCGCTCGACGATGCCACTCATTCGCGCTACGCGACGTTCAACTTCGCCTAGCTGGGCCACTTCGCCCCGCAGCGTGGAATGACGCGTGGCATCGTACCCCGTTGCGAGTGCAGCCAAAGCCTGACGCGTTTCTTCCAACCGACCCGTCACTCTCGTTTGCTGCTCGAACAGCGTACCAAGTTCCGCAACGGCGTTTTGGATTTTCAGGTAGCGCCTTTCCGCTGCTGCGAGTTCCTGTTGCGCTGCTCTCCTGCGTTGATCAAGATCCTCTACATTCTCCGGAACGCGTACCAGCTGTTTGCCTCGCTGCCGGTAATAGTCGCCGTCCACCTTTACGGTGCTGATTTGTTCAGTCAGCAAGTCGAGCACGGAGCGATAGGACTTGCCCAATGGACGTCCACAGGTTGGGCACGGACTTTCTTCGCCGAGTCCTTCGAGTTTCCCGCGTTGGTCTTCGAGCTCGGCGTACTGCGTGCGAAGTGCTTCCAGTCGCGTTTCAGCTTCCTGTTTGTCACGCGTCCAGGAGGTTCGGGCCTCCTCGAGTTCGCGTTCGATTTCGACAAGTGCATTGCGCTGGGTCGCGAGACTCGCCGACGTTTCGCGTTCGAGTTGCGGCGCCGGTTCGAGTTGAACGCTGCGTTCAGCGAGCTTTCCCTCTTCCTCCGCTCCGCTACGCAAGCGTTCGAGCAATGTCTGGCGCTTCGATTCAGCACCAGACAACGTGTCTTGCGTGGCCAATTCGGCGCGAAGCGCTGGAAGTGCACTCAACATCGGCAACAATGGAGCCACTTCTTTTTGCGCGACCTCAATTTCTGCGAGCTCATTGTTCAGGCGTTCGACGTCGCGGGTTGTCGATGCGGACTCATTTTCGACGACGCGCATTTCTGCTGACAACTGATTGCCGCGGTCGCGTTCGGCCTGCGCGTCGGCCCATCGAGGAGCCCAGTGTGACAACTGTTCCCTGGATTCCCGCTGCGATCGTTCTGAGTTCGCAGCGCGGTCCTTTGCGGCCAGTACGCGATGGTACGCTTCACTCACCTGGCGCGAAACAGATTCCGCATCAGGCATCCCCTGCTTTAATCCATTTGCTTCGGCCACCAATGCGCGTCTTTTTTCACGAACGAGTTCCTGCGCGCCACTCAACTTGTCGTAGCCAAGAACGCGCGACAAAAATCGCGCGCGTTCGACTGGCCCAAGTGCAGCCATAACGTCGAGTTCTTTCTGGCCAGTAAAGTAAGTGTGAAAGAACTCCGAGCGCGTCATTCCCAACCGGCGCTGCAGCAATTCCGAAACGCCGGAAATTGAGCTCGCTCTAGGTGAATCAGCGCCGTCGAGAAAGCATTCGGCGCTGGTAAGCCCACGCACGACTTTGTAGCGGTGACCCGCAAGTTCGAATTCCAATTGCACGCGAACAGATGCGCGTGCCTTTGCACCACTGAAACGAATTGAATCACGGGTGCCACGCGCCGCCGCATTTCCGTACAGCGCCCACGCAATGCCTTCGAGAATCGTGGACTTACCAGCACCGTTTTGCCCGATAATGCCCGTCAGTCCACGCTCGAACGTGATGTTCGTGTCTTCGTGCTGCCGGAAGTTCTGCAAACGAATCGAAAGGAGTCGCATGCTACTCGGCCGACACGGGCAATGCTGCGCCAACCGATTCTTCGGCTTCGGCGAGATAGCGTAGGCCCATCGTGACTAACTGCTCGCGCTCAACGCCCGTTGGAAGCAGGCGTTCACGAAGTCGGTCGGCGACAAGTTCTTCCAGTGTTTGGCGACGCCCGGGTGCGCCTCCGGATTCTTTCTTCGCTCGTATTTCCGGTTTACTAACGTCAAGTTGAAAATTGAGCGCGCGCGCTTTTAACTCACGCAAAGCGGCCTGATCGATTTCTCGTGCAATGTGCCGCGGAACATCCAACAGCTTGAGTCGAATAACCTGATTGTCGACGCGAGTCGACATGTTTGCAATGGTCGATGCAATCGCGCTGTCGATTTCTTTCGCCGTAAGACCGGCACCTTGCAACGGTTCCAGATCGACGAATTTGCGTTCCGTTTCGACTACATGAAAAATGTGTTCACCAGTATCGAGATCCTGCTCGATGAATCCCTTACCTTTGAGACCTCGCCTCCGTTCTTCTTGGCGCTCACCCCACGGATTGGTGCTTGTATAGTCTGTTGCTCCGCTGTAATAGGCATGCGGTGCAACTTCGCGGTATACGTGATAATGCCCGAGTGCCACATACGACCACATTTCCGCGTGCAATTCGCTCAGCGGAATCTCGATTGCAGCACGGTCTTCCGGCGACATATAACCAGGCAACGTGTCCTCAGTTCCGCCGTGCATCAGTAGGACATTGTACTTCATGCCAGAAGTCGGCAACAGCGTTGGTCTATCGTTCCGACGCATGTATGGAACTGCAAAAACGCCCAAGTCTTGATTCGGATACACAAACAATTCGGCCGTCGCGTCCGCGACCTGTATCCCAATCTCGCGAAACAAACGTAGAATGCATCCGGCATCGTTCGTGCGCGGTGCGTCGTGATTTCCCGCGACCATTACAATCGCGGCATCAGGCAATTCCGTGCGCAAACGAGAAAACATGCGATACGCGTGCAGAATCGCCGAGTTTGATGGACGCACGGAATGAAAGACGTCGCCACCAATCACTACTGCGTCCGGACGCAATTCTATAACCCTGTCGATCACGCGCGACGCAGTGAGACCAACATCAGCTTCGCGCTGGTTGATTCCCGCCGGTGTCAGTCGCTGATACTGCCGAAAACCGAGGTGCAGATCGGCCAGGTGAACAATTCGCATTTGCTAAATTTAGACGTCAGCGCCACTCGCGTTAGCAGGTCTTCATGAACCTGCTAGCGGACCTTCATTCGCTGCGTCAAACGAATGTCGAACGAACGCGCGGGATTTTTGTCGCCGGGGCGCGCAGTGACGTCGGATTGCACCTGGATAATTGTTTCCGCCTCGGTAATCCAGCCCCGGGTGCGGTCGAGCACCAGGTAGCCACGCAGATGTCCCGACGTGACAATTTGTGAGCCTGGGGTCAAATCGCGCGCCGCTCCTTCACGACGGAGCGTGCCTTTCATCGACACATAGGCAAGGCGCCCGCCGCGTGTGATCGAATCGAGATGAAATTCCGCGTGCACCACTCCGTCGGCACGAATACCAAACATCGGTACTGATGGCATGGCGATGTCGCGCTCCCATTCGTCGCCAACCGAGACAGGTTTCGTGGGCAACATTGCCGGCATTCCCTGCAAGCTGGCGTCGAGCGCCATTGTACCCGGGTGCGGATCAACGACCGACATTGCGCCCTCAGGCGTTACGCGAACGCGAACGGAGCGATCGGCCGGAGCCACGGACATCGGGCGCGATGGCCCCAACGAACCGACGGTTCCTGCGCGCACGTTCAGCGAATCGGTGATGGCAACCATCGAAGTCATGCGCAAATCGCTGGCCTCAACGAGCGAGTGCGCAAACATTCGCATGTTGACACTCTGCGATTGTCCCTGATCTCGAACAGGGCCAAACTCCGGTTGGCGTTCCGATGAAACCGGAATTGCGCGTGTATCGATTGTCTGTTCGAGTTGCAACCACAACGTGTCGCCAACGTGCGGACGCACCAACAGCTGCACGTCGCTGTCGGGTTTCGAGCCGGGCTTCTGTGATTGCGCAAGACTCACCGTGACCGATGTCAGCAGTATCGCGCACATCACGCTGCGTGCCACAACCAATTCAGCCCCCGTACTCTTCGCGCGAAAAACCGCGCAAGGTGCTGCCCCTTGGTGAGCTCTGTTCGACTACTTGTGCTGATGGGCGACTGCGTTTGTTCAGCTCGCGCAAGAACGAATTTTTTACGTCACTTGGTTTCAGTCGGAGAATCGCATTGCGGGCAGCCAACACCACCGGTTCTTCGTGCAACAGGACTGCCTGCTGCGTCCATGTTAAGTCGATACTCGGCTCAAGCTTGCGCAATTCGCGCGCAACGGCGTACGCCAGAGATGGTTCTTCTGCTGGCGGAAAGCGTTCGACGCCTTCCCGACCCGACATTACAGCGGGTTTCGGAAAGCGCACGAACACGGGTTGAGAAAAATGTGGATGTCGCACCATGAGTTGCCCCTTCTCCAACGTCGCAAGCCGCGCTTTGATTGCAGGGCTCAGCACGTTGTACCCCGCAGTAGCCAATTCGTCTGCATCCATGCGTCCATAGAGTGACGTTCCCGCATTGCCGACAACGCGACGTTGCACTTGTGATCGAAATTGCTGTGCGCTGAAAAGCACCAGACCGAGGTAACGACCACGTTCGGAAATATCGAGCAACATTTTTCGAACGAATGTGTCGTGGCCATCGGCTGGTGCATACTTGTTGAGTTCATCGACAAAGACCACTACGTGATCGACACCCAGATCGCGGCGTTCCAGATGTTCGCGCAACTGCGACACAACGCGCGCAAACACAAGGTCCTGTGCATCTACACGGGCGATGTCGATAACGTACACCGTGCGGTCGTTGAAGCTCCCGAATGGCAAATCGGAAACCACCCCGTCATCAGTGACTAATCCCGCACAACGAGTGGAAAGATTTGAGAGGCGATTGCGCACCTTGCGAATGGTGGCCGCGTGATGTGTGCGCCAGATATCGCCGTGTCCCTCTTCAACTTTGCGAAGTACGTCACGAAACCAGGCGTCCAAGTCGGCAAACGACTGCACCAGATGAACGCGCGAAAATCCCTTTTCTTCGAATTGCTTTCCAACAACGCGCTCGCGAATGAAATCAATTAATGCGTCGGCCTTCGCATCGATGTCTTCCTTGCTGAGCAGCACATCCGCAAACTGCAGAACTTCCCCAAGCCCCCACGTGAGCGGTTGGACAGTCTCCACCAAATCGGCATGCGTGCGCAACGTGTTGAGTTGCAAACCGCGCGCGGTGTACGGCGCAAAATATTCGACGTGCTGAAACGGAACTGCCGGAACACCGAGCGTTTCGTACATCTCCAGGTCGTGCGCGGCCAATGGTCCCGGCTGATCGAGAAAACAAAGGTCAGGCCCTTTCACATTGAAACACACCACCGCTATTGAGCCCTTCTGTTTTGGAAAATGCGCAAACAATGACTGCATGAGCCATTCAATCGCACTCGTTTTTGTTGCAAGCCCTGACACGCCGGAAATATTCACGTGCGCGGCTTCGGGACCGACCAGAAAATCCGCGTCGAGAAAGATCGGCGCACTGGCGCTTCCGGACCGATATACGCCGACCGGAATCGCCGTGCGATTCTCCCCCTGCAGATAGCTGTCCATGCGAAGCGCTGTCGCGACGTCAGCATCGTTCGCGAGGTAAACGGTTCCAAATGCTACGGGTTGCAGCGGCTCTTCGGGTAAGTGCCGAAGCACCTGTGCCGAATACATGCGAATTTCAGTATGGACGCCGCCATTTGTTGGCGCGCCTCCGGGTGCCCCCTCTCGGCGCACTACGTCTTGAAGCGGCGACAGTAAATCCGAATAGCTGAACCCTTCCACCACGACCCCGAGCACGCGCGGGAAGACGCCGTTTACCGAGACTTCGGCCTCGGCACGCACAATTGTACCGATGCCGACGGCAGCATCGGCGGCGGTCCAGAAATGAAATTCATGAGGGGTGTTGGGCCTGCGCTCGGTCGCAACGATTCGGCCGAGTGGTACTTCGTCTTTCTTCACAGAATCCTGAAACGGAGCGGAAAACGGAATGACAACGGTCGTGAAACAGTGGTCGGGGAACGTCCGAGCGGGCCCTGTTGACACCAAATTGAGCTGTTCGCTTAACTCGCTCGTCATTGATATGGCACACGCTAGCTTGTAGACCGCAGCCCAACAACTTTCTGCTGCGGCCAGACGGGCTGATCGATTACACTACACGTAGACTTAACTCGCCATCAGGATATTTGTGCGCTCTCTCAGAACAACCCTTGGTTTCGCACAGCGACGCCTCGCCCCCGCGG
>JBDUAX010000613.1:0-2422 GCA_040004455.1 Gemmatimonadaceae bacterium | reverse complement strand
CACAACGACACGAGTTTGTCCATCACATCGGGATTCGCAGCCATCAGAGCACGTCGGGTGAAGGGGTTTGCGCGAGAATGTCGGCCACGATCTGTTTGCCGTGATCGCGACCGTTCTCAATAAAGATCTTGTTTGCATCGAAACCCGATGCAATGACGCCAGCGATGTACAAACCAGCGAGCGGCGTTTCCATCGTTTCGGCGTTGTGGTCCGGAATGCCTGTTGCCACGTCAATCGGAACACCGGCCGCTTCAAGCAAGGCCGTTTCCGGTTGATATCCCGTCATTGTATAAACGAGCGTCGCGGGAATTATGTTGTCTCCCGACAAATCACGCACAACAACGTGATCATGTTCGATTGTAACGACACGGGAACTGAAGCGCGCCGAGATTGCCCCTTCGTTGATGCGCGCCATGATGTCGGGGCGCACCCACGGCTTCACATTTGCATCGAGCTCCGCGCCAAAGTGCACCATGGTCACCCGCGCACCGGCCCGATACAAATCGAGCGCGACGTCGACCGCAGAATTGGCACCACCAACCACGACAACGGGCTCGTTCCAGCCGCCGTGCCCTTCGTTGTAGCGATACGCAACGTGCGGCAACATTTCGCCCGGAACTCCCCCCAGGCGATTTGGTCTTCCGAAATAGCCCGTTGCGACAACCACCGCGTGCGCGAACGTAGCACACGTCTCGCCGGAGCGTTTCCGTGAATTGATTTGCCAGCGCGGCAGGCGCGTTGGAAGCTCTGCGTCGTCATCCATGCCAAAGCGCGCGTCATCCTGCCCCAGGCGCCGTATCGATTCGACAGTTTCAAACGGTCGAACCATCACCTCGTACTTCGACGCCACTGCACGATAGTAGGCGAGCGCATCGCGGCGCGTTGGCTTGTCGGTTGCGACAACAAATGGCACATCGCCAATCGACAAACGTTCGGCCGTACTAAAGAACGACATGTACACCGGATACGATGCAAGTCCGCTTACCAGGGTGCCGCGATCAAACGCCACCGTCGACAGGCCCTGTTGATTTCCCGCAATAGCCGCGGCTAACCCGCATGGGCCGGCACCAACAATCGCGAGATCCACAGTGGTTATCGCCACGTTACGCCGCTGAGCTCGCGTTGACGCCAATGATCTGATCGCGACGAGTACCAACACTCACGTACGAAATTGGCGACTCGCACAACTCCTCAATACGATCCAGATACCTTCTCGCCTCACTCGGCAACTCACTCAGTTGGCGCGCGTGTTGCGTTGGTTGCTTCCAACCATCGAACCACTCATACACCGGTTCTGCGCGCTCGAGCAACGCGAGATCGGCTGGGAACTCCGTGTGTACTTCACCCTCAATGCGATAGCCGGTGCACACCGCAAGTTTCTCGATCGTATCGAGCACGTCGAGCTTCGTTACAGCCAGCCCCGTCAAACCATTCACGCGGGTTGCGTAGCGCACGACAACACCGTCAAACCAGCCGCAACGACGCGCACGCCCCGTTGTCGCGCCAAATTCGTTGCCGAGTGTGCGGATGTGTGTTTGAAGAGGTTCTTCGAATTCGGTGGGGAGTGGCCCCGCGCCCACGCGTGTTGTGTACGCCTTCACCACGCCTAAAACTGCTTGCAGCGACAATGGCGAAATGCCAACCCCGGTCGCGGCGCCGCCGCTCGTGGTGTTGCTCGAAGTCACGTACGGATACGTGCCGTGATCAACGTCAAGAAGTGAACCTTGCGCCCCTTCCAGCAGCACGGCTGCGCCGCTCTTGATTGCGCGATGTACGCACAGCCCAACGTCCTCGGCAATCCCAAGCAAACGCGGTGCCAGTGTCGCCAACGTTGCCAACGTGTCGTCAACTGAAGCGCGTGTATCACTGCCGAAGCGCTGCAACTGCGCGTTCGCGTGATGTACACCGCGTTCAACTTGTTCGCGCAATTTGTCGGGCCAGCGCAAATCGAGCACGCGCACACCGCGGCGCGCAATCTTGTCTTCGTAGGCCGGACCAATGCCCCGACCGGTCGTGCCAATTTCCTTGCTCGCGGAGCTCGCGCGATCGACCAGCTTGTGATAGGGCATGACCAGATGCGCACGCTCGCTCACGTAGAGGCGGCCTTCAACATCAATACCATCGGCCACGAGTTCGTCAATTTCCGTGAAGAGCGTTTCCGGATCGAGCACGACTCCATTTCCAATCGCGCATCGCACGCCCGCGTGCATGATGCCGCTCGGAATTTGATGCAGCACGAAAGTTTTGTCGCCGATATGCACTGTGTGGCCGGCGTTGGCGCCGCCCTGGTAGCGCACTACCCAGTCAGCGCGTTCGGCCAGCACGTCAACAAGTTTGCCCTTGCCTTCGTCGCCCCATTGGGCGCCCACCACCACGACCGTGCGCGTCGTTGAATCGAACATGCGAATCTCGTCGGTCGGCG
>JBDUAX010000612.1:0-2423 GCA_040004455.1 Gemmatimonadaceae bacterium | reverse complement strand
GCTCTCAAGCCGCCGAAGCAAACAAAGGCGGAGCGCCAGCAACAATTGCAGGCTGCACCCTCGTACGCGGAACTCCCGCCGGCTTCCAATGCGGGCAGCCTGCCGCAATCACCCGGGGACATGTACGGCTCACTTGAACCACCGCCGCGTCGGGTTGTGTTGGCTCCGATGAGTACGTCCGAAGAACGGGAACAGGCAATCGCGACGGTGAATCAGCGTCCTGAGGCCGCACTCCGAGTAACGAAGAGTTGGTTGCGCGCATGAGATCGGCCCACGCTGCCGCGTCGGACAAGTACTCGCTCGACAAAATCACAGGTCGCCAGAAGGCCGCGATTGTTTGCATGGCACTGGGCAGCGAACACGCTGCCAAGTTGACGGCCGAGTTGCAACCCGAAGAAGCCGAAACGATTGCGCTTGAGATGGCACAACTCGGGGGCGTTCCACCGGAAACGATCGATGGAGTGCTCAGCGAGTGGCTCGAACAGACACTGGCAATCGATTCGATTGCGAATGGCGGTGTTGAGTTTGCGCGCGACGTACTTGAACGCGCATTCGGCGCGGCGAAGGCAGCCGGCATTCTCACACGCATTCAAGGCCAAATTGGCGATCAGGATCGCTTCAAGGGGCTGAAAAAAGCCGATCCGCAGCAGCTGGGCACAACGCTGCGTGGCGAGCACCCGCAAACAATTGCCCTCGTACTCGCTCACCTCGATCCGGGTCAGGTCGCGCAAATACTTCGCGAACTCGATCCAAAACTTGGTGGTGACGTGATGTTTCGCATTGCGCGCATGGAGAAAGTCGCGCCCGAAATGATCTCTCTCATTGAGCGCGCGATTGGAAGCGAAGCAGACATGCAATTCTCGCAGGGTATGCGCGCAGTTGGCGGACCGGCGGCCGTTGCAGCGGTGCTCAACCTCGTCAGCTCGACGCTTGAAAAAGAAGTGCTCGATCTCGTCGCCGACAAGGATGTTGCACTCAGCGATGCAATCAAGAACCTCATGTTTGTCTTCGAAGATCTTATTACCCTCGACGACAAGTCGTTGCAGCGCCTCATGCGCGAAATCGAAGTCAAGCAGCTCGCATTGTCGCTCAAGACGGCCAGCGCGGATCTCAAGGCGAAAATACTCGGCACGATGTCACAACGTGCGGTGCAAGGTCTCAAGGAAGAGATGGAATTCCTCGGGCCGGTCAAGATGCGCGATGTGGAAGCATCGCAGGCGGCAATCGTCGGTCAGGTGCGCGCGCTCGAAGAGAGCGGCGAAATCGTACTGAGCACCGGCACAGACGATGTTGTCATCTGATATGTCAGCGTCTGATAGGTCGTCCTCCGAGTCTGGTCGTCCGAATGCGCAGATTACTGCCTGGGCACTCGATGAACTCGAAATGGGCGACATCTTTGTGCCGTTCAGTCAAGAGTCCTCCGTGCCGTCGAAGAGCGACATCGATGAGGATGCGGAAGAAACGTTGGCATCCCCGCAGGAACGCGCGCGCATTGAAGCAGCCGCGTACGCGCACGGTCGCGCCGACGGAGAGAAAATTGCACGAGCAGAATTCGGTCCGCGTTTGGATTCCGCGGCCGCGGCACTAAATGACGCCGTGAAGCTGGTGTCTTTGCATCAGGCGCGCTGGGTTGCAAATGCCGAAGAGAATTTATCGGTGCTCTCCGTAGCGATTGCGCGAAGCATCATTGCGCGCGAAGTCGAAACGGACGCGACCGTCGTTGCGGGACTGGTGCAGCGCGCGCTGTCGCAGTTTCCGCTCGATCAGCAGATCACTGTGCGCTTGCATCCAGACGACGTGGACGTTTGCGAAATGCAGCTTTCGAAGAACGCCAGCCGCACCCCTGACATCCGCTGGCTCTCCGACTCGCTCGTGCAGCGCGGTGGTTGTATGGTGGAAGGACGTGAGCGCATCATCGATGGGCGTGTTGATACCGCACTGGAACGTGTGTATCGGCAAATCGGCAACGTGCAGTCGTGATGCACTCATGATCACACCGACGCAGTATCAGGAAGCGCATCGTGCGGTTTTTCAGTCGGATGCGTTCACTCCTGAAGCCACGACATTTCTCGAGCGTCTTGAGACGACGGATCGCTTCGCATCGTACGGTCGCGTTACCCGCGTGGTCGGTTTGGTGTTGGAGGCTACCGGACTCGATGTCGGTCTTGGCGCATTATGTCGCGTAACAAGTCACAGTCGCGATCACTCAGTGCTCGCTGAAGTTGTTGGTTTTCACGAGCGTGGCGTGTTGTTGATGCCACTCGGTGAAATGGACGGTTTGCATCCGGGCTCGATTGTGCAGCCACTGGGCCGCACGTTCGGCGTTGATGTTGGCCCCGGTCTGCTGGGTCGCGTGCTGAACGGACTTGGACATCCGATTGATGGCAAAGGCAAACTCGATGTGATTGATCGCGTGCCGCTGT
>JBDUAX010000202.1:0-8091 GCA_040004455.1 Gemmatimonadaceae bacterium | reverse complement strand
GTCGCGAATGCCCACGCACGCTTCGCGCGCTCGTCGCGAATGCCCACGCACGCTTCGCTTTGCTCGTCGCACGCGCCCACGCACTCTGCTGAATATGCCAACGCGCGCTAGATTGGTTTGCAATGCATACGATCTCCGCTTCCGCCCTGCGCATCGCACCTCGGCGTGCAGCGTCCGCCTCTGTCGCGATTGCGATCGCCGCCCTCGCGTTACCTGGCGCCATCATCGCACAGACAGCACGCGACACTGCCAACGCTCCCAAAATTCGGCTGGTGGTACAAATCACGGTCGACCAATTCCGCGGCGATTACATCGATCGCTATGCGTCGCAATACGCGGGCGGACTCGCGTACCTCGCCAAACACGGCGCCTTTTTTACGAACGCCACGCACGATCATGCCGTAACTGAAACGGCACCCGGCCACGCGACACTGTGGTCGGGGCGTTATCCAAGTCACACCGGAATCGCGCGCAACGCGGCCGGCGTGCAAGACCCGCAATCACCATTGCTGAACGGCGGCAGGAGCGGGTCCGCGTCGCCGTTTCGTTTTCGCGGCTCGGCGTTGTTCGACTGGATTCGCAGCGACAACCAATGGAGCAAAGCGCTCTCAGTTTCGCGGAAAGATCGCGGCGCCATTCTACCAGTTGGCCGCGCTCATCAGAATGTTTACTGGTACGGTCAGGACGGGAATTTCACGACCAGCACGTACTACCGAGATACGCTGCCGAGTTGGGTGCAGGCATTCAATGCGCGCAATATGACCATGCCGGTTTTGACAGCGCTGTGGGAACCACTGCTGCCGGCGTCGGCCTATACCGAAGTGGATTCCGTGCCGGTCGAGAGTTCTGGAAAGGACTTCATGTTTCCGCACAAACTTCCCGCGGATACTAAAAAGGCGTTGGAAGACATCGTTGAATTGCCGTGGATGGACGAGTTCACGGCCGCGATGGCGCTTGAAGGAGTGAATGCGATGAAATTGGGCTTGGGTGTTGGCACCGATGTCCTCGCGGTCTCGTTCTCGGCCACCGATGCCGTTGGTCATCGCTACGGCCCCGATTCGAAAGAGATGCACGACCAGCTGCTGCGGCTCGACAAAACGCTTGGCAAATTTTTCGATTCGTTGTTCGTCATGCGTGATTCGAATACCGTTATCATGGCGCTCAGCGCGGATCACGGAATGCAGCCATATCCCTCGTTGCATTTTCCGGGAGCCGATCCGAAGCGAGGAACCGCCACGTATCGCCCGTTGCTTGATTCGACACGGAGGAAGCTCGTTGCAATGGGTGTTGAGGCAGCCGACATCGATTTCGAAAGCGGTATGCTGGTGCTCGAAAAGACAAAGTTGCGCGATAAGCGGATCAACGTCGATTCAGTTGTGCGCAGTTTGCAGTCCTCCTTCGGCGAGTTGGACGGCATTCAGTCTGTGTATCGCACCGAAGAACTCCCTGCACTCGCGGCGTCGGGAAACGTCATTGCGCGTCGATGGCTACACGCGATTCCGACGGACATTGACGCGGTGCTGGCCATTTCACTAAAGCCCTACTACTACTGGGCACCGGGCGCGTCAGCGACACACGGCTCGCCGAATCAGATGGATGCCTGGGTGCCTATCGTTTTTGCAGGCGCTCCATTCAAAGCGGGCAGATATCCGAACGAAGTGCACACTGTTGATATCGCGCCAACCATCGCTGCCGCATTGGGCGTCAGCCCATTCGAGGCGGTTGACGGCAACATTCTTACTCAAGCGCTGCGCAATCCGCCGGCGAAAACAGTTCCGACAGAAACATCAAAACCCAAGAAGTAACGATCAATGGTGCGACGTTCATCGGACCACAGCGAACCCAATGCACTGAACCGTGCGTTCGACGACGCGCGATTTGGACCAACGCGTACACTGAACTTGCGACCGTTGCAGCCGACGGCGACTCAAGCAACTCGGCAGGTTGAACAATGGCTGCGGTTAATGCAGGTGCAGGGCGCAGAGGAGGTTTTGCTGATCACCGGGCGAGGCAATCAGAGCATTGATCGTTATTCTCCGGTGCGGGAAGCAGTGGTGCGATTGCTGCCGTCGCTCAGGCGCCGCAATGTCATCAGTCACTATCTGGAGCACACGCCGGGCTCATTTGTCGTGATGCCAGCGTCGCTTTCGGCACTGATCGACGCGCCCAGACGCCGACGAGAAGCGCGAGTGCCGAAGGACAAAACGGTGCCCGACTCCTTGAACGCGTTGGAAAAGGAAACCAAACGACAACTATACGACCTCGCGGTGTTGACTCTCGCTGGATTGGGGGTGCATGCGCCAACGGCCAAGGTATTGCGCGAAGAAATGGAGCATCAGTTTTCGCAGTTGGCTGTTGGTATCCCCGGAGGAAAGGATCGCGAAGCAGTATTGCAGCAAGCCATTCAGCGCGCAGCCGAAGAGTACGAGAAGTAGAAAGAGAAAGCGGTAACACGAGCCGTTCCGTCGTTTCCAAACCCTTTGCTCCGTCATCAATGCGAAGCGTAACCAGGTTCGACTTGTCAGTTTTGCAAACAGCCAATTTTCGCGCGTCACGTTGGTGGCCACCATTGCTCCTTACGCTTGCGTTGCCGGCAACCCTGACGGCGCAAAAGCAGATCACGGGCTACTCACCGGCGACTTCGGCCGATCAGCGAAAAATTGAAGACGCGGTAATCAAGGGCCCGTCAGGCACGCGTGCCCGCGAACTGTCAAAGGCGCTCTCAAAAGAGCCGCACGTTGCAGGTACACCTGCGCAAGCGCGCACCCGCGATTACGTGATTACGCAGATGAAAGCGATGGGAATTGAAACTGAAGCACGCACGTACGACGTGTGGTTGCCGCACGCAACGAGCGTACACGTGTGGCGCATGGGTAAGGATCCCCTCGATCTCAAATTGGTTGAGCCGCCCATTGCAGGGGATGAAGTAACGTCGCTGCCGGCGTACCTAACTGTGAATGGTTCGAGTGGTGCAGGCGTTGGTGAAGGAGACATGGTGTTCGTGAACTACGGACTCATTGAAGACTACGCTGTTCTCGATTCACTCAAGGTTTCCGTAAAGGGGAAAGTTGTTCTTGCGCGCTATGGCCGCAGCTTTCGCGGCATCAAGGCGCGTGAAGCGCAAAAGCGTGGCGCCGTTGCATTGCTTATTTACACCGATCCCGCTGACGATGGATTTGCGCGCGGCGATGTGTATCCCGACGGACCAATGCGCCCAATGGAAGGCGTGCAACGCGGCAGTGTTTACAACGGCACCGGTGATCCGCTCACGCCAGGTTACGCGAGCAAACCCGGTGCACCGCGCCTGGCTGTTGCGCAAACAAGCCTGCCAACAATTCCCGTGGTTCCGATCAGTGCTGCCAATGCGACGATTCTGATGAAGGAAATGAAGGGCACAAACATTCCGAACGGTTGGCAAGGTGGAATGGCGACGCGCTATCACGTTGGCCCTGGGCCAACGCGTGTGAAAGTCGACGTCAAAACCGATGCTGCAACTGCGGGCACAAAACAAATCTACGATACGTTCGGAATCATTCGTGGGAGTGAATTTCCCAATGAGTACGTGTACATCGGTGGGCATCGCGATGGTTGGGGGCCCGGTGCTGCCGACAACGTGAGTGGTGTGGTCAGCATTCTCGAAGCCGCGAAATCAGTTTCCGATTTGGTGAAAACCGGTTGGAAACCCAAACGCACCATTGTTTTCGCAACGTGGGACGCCGAAGAATGGGGGATGGTTGGCAGCACCGAATACGTCGAAGACGATTCGCTCAAACTCATGCAGGGTGCAGTTGCGTATTTCAATCAGGATGTTGCAGCACAGGGTTCGAGCTTTGGTGGCGGTGGCACACCATCGTTGCGACCGGTGTTGCGTGACGTGCTGAAAGCGATTCCCGATCCGCTTGGCAAGGGCACGGTTTACGACGCGTGGCGCATTGCGAGCGCAGTCAAAGACACGGCCGAACCGCCAATGGGCGATCCAGGTGGCGGTTCAGATTTCGCCGGCTTCTACAATCATCTGGGAATTCCGATTGCTGAGTGGGGCTTTGGCGGCCCGGCGGGCACGTATCACTCCACGTACGACACGTTTGCGTGGATGGACAAATTCGGCGATCCCGAATTCAAGTATCACGCAACCGCGGCGCGCATTGGTTCGGCGATGGTTGTGCGCATGGCCGACGCGGACATTCTGCCGTACGATTATTCGGAATTCGCGAAAACCATGCGTCGTTACTTGCCCGCGATGACGAAAGGATTCCAGGAAAAGAAATGGGACGCGAGTTCGCTCACTCCTCTGGGCGCGGCCATCGACAAACTGCAAGCCGCAGCGAATCAATTTGCGACGGCGCGCGATGCGGCTTTGAAGAACACGTTGTCGAAAGCGATGCGCGAAAACACAAATAAGAGTTTGCTCAAGGTTGAGCGCGCGTTCACGCGCCCGTCCGGACTCAAGGGGCGTCCGTGGTATCGTTCACTGATTTACGTCGCCGATGTCGACAACGGGTACTCGAATATGAATTTCCCTGGCGTGAACGAAGCGGTGCGCGCGGGCGACGCGGCGAGTGCGAAGGCAGAGGTGGCCGATCTGGTGCAGCGTTTTGGCGCCGCAACAACCGCAATCGACGAGGCCCGTCGCAATCTCGCGCAGAAGTAGCAAAAGACCAATTTGGGGTCAGGTTCATCAAAGTGCCTTTGATGAACCTGACCCCAAGGCACGCCTCAACAGCGTGCGAAACTCTTGGCCATCATGGGTTTTTAATTTGAACCCGTCCCCATCAAACCCAGTTTGATGAACCCGTCCCCATCAAACCCAGTTTGATGAACCTGTCCCCATCAAAGTCCCCACTCCCCAGCAAACAACACGCCGCCAACCCACGCTACGCGCGGCAACACGTGTTGCGCGAGTTCGGTTTGGTTGGCCAGGAAAAGCTCGCGGCCAGTCGCGTTCTCATTGTTGGCGTGGGTGGCTTGGGCTCGCCCGCAGCGATGTATCTCGCTGCCGCGGGAATCGGCACAATCGGTTTGGTCGACTCTGACGTCGTTGAAGAATCGAACCTCCATCGACAACTGCTGTTCGGCGTTCACGATATTGGCGCGAACAAATTATCAGCCGCACGTGATCGCTTGTCCGATATCAATCCCCTTGTCAATGTGGTGCTGCACAACGCGAAGCTCACGACAGAAAACGCACGGGAGATAATTGTTGCCTACGACATCGTACTCGACGGCACCGACAATTTTCCAACGCGCTACGCCATCAACGATGCCTGCATCTCACTCGGCATTCCATTTGTCTACGGAAGCGTAGCACGGTTTGAAGGACAGGTTAGTGTGTTCGCAGCACAAAACGGTCCGTGCTATCGATGTCTGTTTCCCTCGTTGCCCGACGAAGGGACAGTACCAAGTTGCGCAGAAGACGGTGTGCTGGGCGTGTTGCCAGGCATTGTCGGATTGCACCAAAGCACGGAAGTCATCAAGTGGCTTACCGGAATTGGACGACTGCTAATTGGACGCCTGCTCATGCTCGACCTGCTCGATCACAGCACGAACGAAATCTCAATCCAGCGCGATCCGAATTGCCAGGCCTGCGGCACCGGCTCACGTTCGAACGCATCAACTACTCAACGCCAATCGACGATGAACGAACCGGCTCCTGAACTCGACGTTACATCGTTGAAAGCAAGACTGAACAATGGTGAGAATATCACTTTGCTGGACGTTCGCGAACCGTGGGAATCCGCAATCGCCAGTTTGCCAAACGCCACACTCATTCCGCTCTCAACACTGCCAAACGCACGATCCACGCTGGACTGCACCCGCGAGTACGTGGTGTATTGCCATCACGGAATGCGCAGTGCGATGGCCGCAAACTGGCTCAAGTCGCAAGGCTTTGAACACGTGTCGAACATGACCGGCGGCATCGATATGTGGAGCGCAATCGTCGATCCATCTGTGCCGCAATACTGATTTTCGATGCTGGCCCCGTGGGCGTTGCTCGCAATCGCTGTTCTGGTAGTCGCGACGCTTCTGACGCGACGACACAACATCAGCAAGTTTGAAAATGCGTTTGCCGCACGACGGTCAATTGGTGCCAATGGCATTGTCATTGGCGCTGAGCCAATCGAACTAACCGCCAGCGCATCGCGCGCGGTGTTGCTCATTCACGGCTTTGGCGACACACCGCAATCGGTCAAGCCACTCGCACTGGCACTGAATGCTGCTGGATGGGCAGTCAGCGTACCGCTCCTCGCCGGACACGGACGCCCACTTCGACAATACGCAGCAGCTCGCCGAGAAGACTGGATTCGAGAAGTCACCGCGCGTTACGACGAATTGAATTCACAATACGAAGTGGTCGTTGTGTGTGGCATCTCCATGGGCGCAGCTCTCGCCGTGTTGTTAACCGCGGCCAGACCCAAAATTCCCGCGCTCGTGCTGCTGGCGCCGTATCTGGCCATGCCCGGCATTATTCGATTCAAAACGGGAATCGTTTCTTTGGTGCAGTTCGCATTTGTATATCATCCGAGCACTGGCGGAGAAACCTCAATTCACGACCCAATCGCCCGAGCCGCCGCACTCGGCCCTGGCGTCGTCACCGCTCCGCTTCTGCATCAACTGCAGGCGATTGCAAACATGGCGGCGCGCGCATTACCCCTCGTCAAACCACCAACGTTGTATTTGCAGTCACGCGAGGACAATCGCATTCCGCAAAGCGCAGCGATCGAAGAATTCGCGAAGCTGGGCAGCGCGGTAAAGGAGCAGCGTTGGCTGGCCGGGTGCGGCCATATTATCACCGTGGACTACTGCAAGGATGACGTCGCCACGCAAGTAATAGCATGGTTCGCTAAGACAATCCAATAGAGCTTGTCAGTGGCCCAAAGGCGCTGTAGCGTTGGCATCCCATCGTTTTCCGAACGCGACGATACACTCTTTCACCAAAGAAATAGAGTTTTCATGAAACGACTCCGGTCCGTTCTGGTCACGTTCACGATGTTGGTCGCCACACAAGTCGCGGTCTCGCACGCAGCCAACGCGCAGATCTTCGATCGCATGACCAATCCGAAGATTCAATTGGCCATTACGCATCCACCAGAAGTCGTGCTCAAGGGTGTGTCGCGAATTGCGGTACTCGAGTTCACCGGCAATCGCGTTTGTGCGCCGCAGCTGACTGTCCTGCTGGGTCAGGTATTGCAGAACAGCCAGAAGTTTGAACTCATCGATCGCACCAACATCAACGCGATTCTGAACGAGCAGGGATTCCAGCAATCCGGTGCAGTGAGTTCACAAACCGCCGCACGCATCAGTCAAATCGTCGGGCCGGCGGCATTCTACACAGGTCGCGTTGTGAACTGCTCGAATGAACGCTTTCCGACTGTCGCGGGCACGACAACGAAAGACAACAAGGGCAAAACGCACACGAGCTATTCGCGCAAATTGAAGGGGCATGTTACAGCATCGGTTTCAATTGTCGACCTTACCACGTCGAAAATTCAAAGCAGTCAGCTAATCGACATCGTTGACTCTCTTGTCACAACCAAGGAAGACGGCGAACCAGAAGCACCAAGCATCGATGTACTCAACTCGCGTCTGTATAGTTGGGCCGTCGATCGGATGACCCGTTTGGTGCTTCCGTGGACTGAAACGGTGGGAGTCGTTGTGTATGACGATCGCGAGTGCGGATTGCGTGGCATTTCCGGCATGATCAAGAAGGGTGAACTTGACGCGGCCGTGACGGATCTGCGGACCAACATCGCGAACAATTGCAACGCGCCAGCCGACCGAAAACTTCTCGCCAAAGCCAACCACAACCTCGGCATCGCGCTCGCGTATTCCGGGCACCCCGATGACGGCCTGGTGGCGCTGCAGGTGTCGCAGTCGCTCAATAAATCGGGCATCACGAATGAAGCCATTCGCGATGTAGGCGAAGTAATTCACCAGAACCAATTGCAGCGCCAGAAAGACGCGATGGCGCAGGAACTCGGCATGCCCGCAAAGGGCTCTGCGCCGGAAGTGGCCGCCATGACCAACAAGGACGTGATTGACATGGTCAAAGCCAAATTGTCCGATGCGATCATTCTGACGAAGATCAGAACC
>JBDUAX010000611.1:0-2430 GCA_040004455.1 Gemmatimonadaceae bacterium | reverse complement strand
CTGTTCTACGTGTTCTGGGAATTGATGCTCATTCCCATGTTCATCATGATCGGCATTTGGGGTGGCGCGCGACGCATTTACGCTACCATCAAGTTCGTGTTGTACACGGCATTTGGCAGCATTCTGATGCTCGCCGCGATGATCTTCCTCGTGTACTCGCTCAAGCAATCGTCAGGCATCACATCGTTCGCGTTCAGCGACCTGTACACGTCGCGATTGCCAATGCACGCGCAATCATTGCTGCTGCTTGGGTTCGGATTGTCGTTCGCCATCAAAGTGCCAATGGTGCCGCTTCACACCTGGCTCCCCGACGCGCACGTTGAAGCACCAACGCCTGGCTCCGTCATCCTCGCCGGTGTGATGCTCAAGATGGGAACGTACGGCTTCATGAAGCTGGGTTTCCCGCTCTTCCCCGACGCCACGCAACTGTACACACCATTTCTGCTCACGCTGTCTGTTATCAGCATTGTGTACGGCGCGTGTCTCGCGCTCGTGCAAAACGATATCAAGAAGATCATCGCGTACTCCAGCATCAGTCACCTGGGTTACGTCATGCTCGGGCTGCTCAGTGCCGACATCATTGGCGTTCAGGGCGCGATGGTGCAGATGATCAGCCACGGACTTGTCGCCGCCGGATTGTTCTTGCTGGTCGGCATGATTTACGAACGCTGTCACACGCGCGAATTGGGCGCGTACGGCGGCCTCGCGAAAATCATTCCCGTGTATTCAGTGTTTTTCATGATCTTCACGCTCGCTTCCGTTGGTTTGCCAACAACCAGTGGGTTCACTGGCGAATTTCTCGTACTGCTCGGCGCCTTCAAATCCGCGTGGTCACTGCATCTAGCGGGCTCGTCGTATCAACTCGTGCTCGCGTCAGTCGCGGTCACGGGTGTAATACTTGGCGCGCTCTACATGCTGCGGTTTGCGCTCGGATTTTTGTTTGGGGCCGAACGCGCGCCGCACCAACCGTTCACCGATTTGACCGGACGCGAGCGCACCATTCTTGGCATCATTGTCATCTCGATATTTGCGCTCGGCTTGTTTCCCGACAGCGTTATGCGCAACACGGAACTTGCGGCGCATACATATCGCGAGCTCATAACGACTTCCCGTTTGCCGCAGTCGTCCGCATCGACGTTGCAATTGCTGCCAACTGAAGAAACGGTATTCGAGAAGTTGCCGGCCAATGCGCGCGCCGCGTCAATCGATTCAGCGAAGGCGAGGAATCCATGAACGAGTTATCAATGTTCTGGGATTCGACACGTAAGACAGAGTTGTCTGAGGCGATTGTCCGGCGGAGCAGCCCATGAACGGTTCACTCACCTTCTGGAGCATGCTCCCCGAGCACTTGCTGTTACTCGGCATCGTCAAAATGCTCGGCATTGAGATTTTGCCGAGTTGGCGCAAGTGGGCGATGCCGTTGTCGGTGTTGTTTGTGGCGGCCGCTGCTGGCGTTGCTGGTTGGATGTACGCGACGGGATTTAGCGGCACGCCGTTCCCCGGTCAGTTCTCCGTTACGCCAACAACTGCGCTCGCGAAAGCGATTGTGCTTGGGCTTGCGGTGCCTGTGTTGCTCATGTCGCGCGACGATTTCGAAGACGGGCAATTCCCTGCTCTGCTAATGTCGTCGTTGTACGGCGTGTGTCTGCTCATTTCGGCCGACAGCTTCCTCACCATGTTCCTTGGTTTGGAATTGATGTCGCTGCCGGTGTATGCACTCATTCTGCTTGCGTATCGCCGCTTTGAGAGTGCGGAGGCCGCGCTCAAGTATCTCGTGCTTGGTGGCACCGCGACCGCGATGTTCCTGATGGGCGTGTCGCTGTTGTACGGCGTGAATGGCAACACCGACATCGCGTCGTTCACGACGGCGTTGGCGGCGGGTGATCTCATGTCGCGCGCGGCGGTCGTGTTAATTCTGCTTGCATTCTTCCTGAAAGGCGCCGTCGTTCCGTTCCACGCGTGGGCGCCTGATGCGTACGAGGGCGCGAGTGTGAGCGTGACTGCGTACATGGCGACCATTGTAAAGGCGGGCGTGTTGTTCGCCATTGTGCGACTGTTTGCGCTGGCGCCTGTTACGGGTCCGGTTGCGCAGCTGCTCGCGATTTTCCCGCTGATTTCAATTGTGTGGGGCAACCTCGCGGCAATGAAGCAACCGAGTTTTAGACGAATGATTGCGTATTCGTCGATTGCGCATGCGGGCTATTTGTTCTATGCGTTGCTGGGCGACGGTGCGGGTCGCATGCAGGCCGTGACGTTTTATTTGTTGTCGTATGGATTGCTGAACGTGCTCGCCTTTGCGGCATTGCCGAGGAACGAGAATGATGCAGATCGCGACAAGCTGGAAACGTTGAAAGGGTTGTATCATCGCAATCCGTTCTCGGCACTTGTGATTGGCATTGCGATGTTGTCACTCGCGGGATTGCCGCCGTT
>JBDUAX010000610.1:0-2437 GCA_040004455.1 Gemmatimonadaceae bacterium | reverse complement strand
GGTGCGGAGTCTTTCATGTTATTGAGCGCGTAACCACTGCATTGTTACGAGCAGCGGCCAGAGTCGTTCCGCATGATTTTCACCGCGTTGATGCGCCGTCCACAGGCGGGTGACCACGTCGGGCTCGAACCAATCGCGCAACACCGCGTCATTGGCGAGCGTTGCATCGCCCCACGCTCGCAATGGACCACGCAGCCACTGCGCCAGCGGAATGTCGAAGCCCTGCTTCGGGCGATCAATCATGGCGGCGGGAATGTAGCGAGCCAGCAGATTGCGCAGCAGAAACTTTCCGCGACCCGCGCGAATCTTGAGACCCAACGGCTGCTGTGCCGCAAAACTCACGACGCGATGATCAAGCAGTGGCGCGCGCGTTTCAAGCGAACACGCCATCGCAGAACGGTCGACCTTCACGAGAATGTCGTCGGGCATATAATGCAGCATGTCGTACGTCATGCGAGCTTCTGCCTCGGAGGCGGCCTGAGGCCAAGCGTCATTTCCGCGCTCGTCCGCGATTGAGGCGTGTGACGCAGACATGACTTGTGCAGGGGAAACCCAGCGTGCGAGCAGGCTCGTGTACGATTGCGCTGGCGACGCGTGCCTGAGTTCGCGCAGCAGGCGCGCACGTGTGTTGGGCGCCCACGAACTACCGCGTGACAGCAGCGAATCAACGAGCGCTGCGGGCGAGGCGTTGATCGCGGCGCCAAGTGGCGCACGCAAAATGTCCGGAACCCGTTGCACCAACTTTCCGATAGAATCGGGTGCTGTGTATTGCGAATAACCGCCAAACAGTTCGTCGCCACCGTCACCCGAGAGCGCGACCGTTACGTGTTGGCGAGTGACCGCCGAAACGAGAAGTGTTGGCAGGGCCGATGGGTCGGCAAACGGCTCATCAAAAATTGATGGCAGGCGTTCAACAAATTGCAGCGCGTCGTCGGCGGCGAGGAGGATTTCTGTATGATCGGTTCCGAGGTGTTCGGCGACGGCGCGCGCGAATGGACTTTCGTCGTGCGAATTCTCGCGAAAGCCGATCGTGAACGTGCGCACGGGGCGGCTGGCCACCTTTTGCATGAGGCTCACGATCAGCGAGCTGTCGATTCCGCCCGAGAGGAATGCACCCACTGGTACGTCGGCCACCATCTCATCGCCGACGACTTCAGTGAGTAGTGCATCAAGCGCGATTGTGGCGCTCTCGTCATCGGCGTAGGGCACCGTTGCCTCTGCACCGCGCAGGACATCGAGCACACTCCAGTAGCTGTCGGTGCGCACATGCGGAAAGCCATTCCGGCTGCTGACTACCGCGTACGAGCCCGGATGCAGTGGTGTAACACTTCGGTAAATGGATTGACCGCCACCGACATAACCATCGCGCAACACCGCCGCGACCGCGTGCGGGTTAATGTCGCGCGGAAACCCAGTCAGGGTGCGAATCGCCTTGATTTCAGAGCCGAACGCGAGCTGCCCGGCAAATTGCGCAATGAAGAGTGGCTTCTCCCCCATGCGATCGCGTGCAAGCCAAAGCTCCTCAGTGGCGGCATCCCACACAGCGATGGCGAACATACCCGCCAGGCGAGGGAGCGTTGCTGAAATGCCCCACAGATCAAAGCCCGCCAGCATCACTTCCGTGTCAGAGGAACCGCGGAACTGCACGCCCTTCGCCGAAAGTTCGTCGCGCAAATGGCGAAAATTGTAAATCTCGCCATTGAAGACCGTGGTGAAACGTCCGCTTCGCGAGCGCATCGGCTGCGCCCCAGTCGGAGACAGGTCGACAATGGACAGGCGACGATGGCCGAGTGCAATTCCTCGGTCGGTGTCGTGCCAGTGTCCGTCAGCGTCCGGGCCCCGGTGCGCAAGCGCGTCCGTCATTCGTTGGAGCGCGGCGGTCGCCGTCTCGGCGTTGGTTCCGGCCGGACGCCAGAAGCCAGCTATTCCACACATGTCGCGACGAGTTGTTGACTGAAGTGCATCTCAGAAAGTGAAAGCGTGCGGCGGCGTTCCGGCCCGACAGGCGCAGAATTCTCGTGCTATCCTTAAGACCAATATAGACCTGCGGACGTAACGATTGCGCGTGTCAAATTCTGGGTGTGCCTCGCCGTGTTCGCGCTGGTACATTTCGCGTGTTCGGAGGGCCGTAGCAAACGATTGGGAGCCAGCGAGATGACCGAGAAAAACGTCGACGGAGACCGCCCAGTGAGCGCACTTGAACTGCGTGATACGCGCACTGGCCAGAGTTATAGCACCCCGATTGTCACGGAAGGTCCCGAAGGGGACACGTACGTGCGCGCGATGGACTTGCGTAAGGTGAAACAGGATGCGGGTGAGTTTGGGTTGCTGACGTACGATCCGGCGTTCATGAACACGGCTTCATGCCGCAGTGCGATCACGTTCATTGACGGCGACAAGGGCATCCTGCGCTATCGCGGTTATCCCATCGAGCAGC
>JBDUAX010000609.1:0-2443 GCA_040004455.1 Gemmatimonadaceae bacterium | reverse complement strand
CGCGACCTTTCAGGCGCTGCAGTTTGGCGTGACCTATTCAACACTTTCGGGCTTTACCCACGGCCATTCACGCTGGCCCATTGAAGTGATATACAGCCACGGTCTGGTGATAACCGCGTCGGGAGGAGCCGTACCGGCCACCGTCTCCGATCGTGTTGAGTTGCGAGTCTACACGCGTTTTCCGCGTCGTTGAAGAGTTGGTCGCTCCGCGATCGCATCAGCTCGTACTGTTGGCGCTGCGTTCTCAATTGAGTTCAATTCAACCGCCGGTGGCGCGGGCACATCAAGCGCGCCACGATCGAGCAACTCCCGAGCATGCGCGCGGCTTACTTCGCGGTCCGAGTCGCCCCCCAACATGCGTGCAATCTCCACAACGCGTTCTTCTCCAGTCACCACACTGGTGTCGGCAGTAGTCACGCCGCTCTGTTCTGCTTTTTTCACAACGACATGATGATGCGCGCGCGCAGCGATTTGTGCGAGATGAGAAATGGCGAGCACCTGATGATGCGCCGCCACGCGCCGCATGAGCGCACCAACTTGCCATGCAACCGTTCCGCCAACTCCCGCGTCGACTTCGTCGAACACCAACGTCGGCACTTCCTGCAAACGTGCGAGCACTGTGCTCAACGCCAACATGATGCGCGCCAGTTCACCTCCCGACGCAACGCGCGACAGCAGGCGAACATCGGTGCCACCATTGAGCGAAACCTGAAACGCCACACTTTCCGCGCCGTGTGAGTTGATCGATGGCAAGGCTTCCAACGTGATGCTGAACGACCCGTCAATCATTCCCAATTCCGGCAGCAACTCCGAAACCGATTCGCTCAACTTGCGAGCAGCGGTTGTCCGAAGCAGCGTGAGACTGCCCGCCGCTTTCCTGAGTGCAGATTCTGCGTCGACAATCGCGCGTTCCATTGCCAGTTTGTCTTGCTCGCCTCCGTCCACTAAATCGAGCTCGTCACGCGAGACTTTCAGTGTCGCCAGCACCTCGACTGTTGACGGCCCATATTTGCGCGACAACTGATGCAGCAAATCACGACGCGACTCCAACGTGCCCAGTTGCGCTGGATTCGCTTCGAGTGTTTCACCAAGTGTAGTCAGCTCGTTCGCAAGTTCAGCAAGCGTATATGACACTTCATCAAGCGTCGCCAGCCACTTGTCGGCATTCGAATCAAAACGCGAGAGCGACGTCAACACTCGGCGCGCCGCACGCAGTTGCGTCATCGCCGCGGACTCTTCTCCATCAACAAATGCGGCGGCCTGCGATGACAACGTGCGAATTTCCCGGGCGTGCGCAAGGACACGGATTTCACTCTCGATTTTCTCGTCTTCGCCGTCGATGGGGCTGGCGTCGCCAATTTCCCTGACAACATAGCGCAAATAATCGGCGCGCTTTTGAGCGGCCTGCCGCAATGCCGCTCGCTCTGATGCGCGCGACTGCAGCGACATCAGCTGTGCGTGGAGTTCGGCAACTTCGCTAACTGCGCTCTCGGCCACAGCGTATCGGTCAAGGACCTCGCGTTGCGCATCTGCGCCAACTAACAGCTGCGCATCGTGCTGACCATGCACGCTCACCAATTGCGCACCAATTTCTGCGAGCACCGCCAATGTTACCGGAGTTCCGTTAATCCAGGCGCGCGAACGGCCGGATGAAGTCAGCTCCCGCTTGAGAACAATGGTATCGCTGTCGACTTCAATGCCACGCGCATCAAGACGTGTCGCGAGCAATTTGCGAACATCATCGCGCGCGCCAAGTTCGAATATGCCCTCTACCGAACCGCGCTCAGTTCCGCTACGTAGACGATCGCCGAGCGCGCGATCACCAATTAGCAGACCAAGCGCACCCACGATCAGAGATTTTCCAGCGCCGGTTTCGCCAGTAAGCACATTCAACGCTGGCGCCAATCGCAGCGCCACCGCATCGATCACGGCAATGTTCTTAATGCGCAGCTCCGCGAGCATTGCGCGTCTCAGCTCAGCGTTTCGCCGTCCCGCTCGCTGAGTCCACCCCAGCCAAGTTTCCGACGAAGACGCGAAAAGAATGTGCTGCCAGGAAAACGCACGAGGAGTACGGGATGAGGGGCGCGACGTACGAGCAATGATTCACCTTTTGTAAATCTCGTACCCACCTGCCCGTCAACCGTTACCAAAACATCCTCCGGTGCATCTTCCGCTTGCAGAAGAATTTGACATTGCGGCGGCAACACCAATGCGCGCATGGCTAGTGTGTGCGGCGAGACGGGCGTCACGACAATGCTGTCCAACATTGGAACGACAACGGGTCCGCCAGCCGACAGAGAGTATCCCGTTGACCCGGTCGGTGTTGACACAATGATTCCATCGGCCGAGTACGCGCCAATTGGTTCACCGTCAACGTGCACAGAAAATCGAACCACGCGTGCGAAACCATCCTTGTGCAACACGACGTCATTCAACGCACGCG
>JBDUAX010000201.1:0-8176 GCA_040004455.1 Gemmatimonadaceae bacterium | reverse complement strand
GGGCGGGGGCGATGACGCAGAAAACGGTGGCGGAGATGGCGGCGGTGGACGCGGCGCGCGCGCAGTCGTTGGTCCACCGCTCAACACCGTGACCCGCAACGTTGGCTTCAACCGCTTTGTGTGGAGCGTTCAGGATAGTGCCGGATTGGGTGCGGCACCGGGGCAGTATCAAGCACAGCTGCTGGCTGCCGGAAAAACGTACACGGTGCCGTTTCGTGTATTGATTGACCCCCGATTGGCAGCCGAAGGCACGACCGTGGCAGACCTCGTCGAGCAGCACGCACACAATGTGCGGGTGCGGGCGCTCGTCGGTGAAGCGAACAGCGCGGTGAGCCGAGTGCGCGATGCCACAACGCGTTTGAAGGATGCAACGGGCGCCGCCGCTGATACGCTCAAAAAAGTGCAGGCAGTGGCTGATAAGTTGCTTACACAGCCGGTGCGATACGGTAAGCCGGGGTTGCAGGCGCACATTACATATCTCGCAGGCATGACCGCGCGCGGCGACCAGAAGGTTGGTCGAGACGCGCTCAATCGTTATCTCGAGCTCAAGAAAGAGATGGACGCGCTGCTGGCGGAGCTCAATCGAGCGCTTCCGATAAGAGTCATCGAGTAACGCGACCGGCGAGCGTCGACGTCTGGCGAGGATTTGGCGATAGAAAGGGGCGATTATTCTATTGTTTAGCGGCCGAAGAGCAAAGCTCACAGAATTCCTGAGATTCGGGATTAAACTGTAGGCTCGCGCCGTCTGCGATCCTATGGCAAAATCTCGATCTACCGACCCCTCTCCAGCACCCGATCCCGCAGCCGCTGCGGCCGTCGAAGCGCGCTTCAATGCGCTCGTATTGCCGCACCTCGATCGCATGCTGGGTTTCGCCACTCGGCGTACCGAATCCACGGGCGACGCCGAAGATGCAGTGCAGGAAGCATGCATTCGTGCCTGGAAGGCATTCGCTGATTTGCGCGACGAGAACACGGCGCGCGCCTGGCTCTATCGCATTCTGCGCAGTGTGCTCGCCGACGCTCACGAAAAAAATACTCGGCGACAGGCTCTCGTTTCCATCACGCGAATTGACGACGCGCACGAAGAGCTCATGACGCGTGACGACGACGGCGTTTTTTCCGACGTCGTTGCGCGCATTGATGGCGAACAGTTGCGCTCAGCTTTCGCGCTCATTCCGAAGGAGTTTGCGGTTGCAGTCGAATTACACGACATTGACGGATTCAAGTATCACGAAGTCGCGGACATAGTCGGCGTACCGTTGGGCACTGTCATGAGTCGCATCTCGCGCGGACGGCGACTGCTGGCCGCGACAATCCATTCGAATCGCAAGGCGTGGGCCCTGGGCGCACCTCCCTCATTGCGCGTTTCCAAAGGACGGTCATCATGAGCGAAATTCGCCTGCATATTGCGGATGATGATCTTCCGCAGCACGCCGAAACGCGTGAAGCGCGACACGAACTACTCGCGTCGTTTCTGGCCGCTTACGCCGATGGTGAGTTGCCACCGGAAACACAATCGCAGCTTGATTCGCATTTAGCCGGTTGCGCGCGTTGCCGTCGTGAATTGAACGTGCATCGGACTCTGCGTGATCGTTTGGAGCGAGAGCCGGTGCCGGCCGCGATCGCTGCCTTGCGCGAACGAATTGCAATCGGTATTCGCAGCATCCCAGCGCCCGTTTTTCCGCCAAAGGAAACGGCAAGTCCCGTTCCGAAGCGTACGCCGTCGCGTTGGCTGGTGGCCGCAGCGATCGCGTTCTTCGTCGCAGTGCCACTCGTCGGCAGTCGTACCTGGCAGAGATTTCACCAGGCCTCAAGCGCAATTAGCGTTGCTCCGCATTCCGTGCAGTTGTTCGACACAGTCTTCGCTGACTATCGTCGGGTTTCTGGAGGCGATCTGCCGGGGCGCGCGCGCGATCTCGCGGCGGTTCGTGCTGCGGTACCGTTTGCAGTTACGCCATTGTCGAACCCCGACGTTCGCTTGATTGCGGCGTGGACCACGACTCTTTCCGGAACAGCGACTGCCGTGCTCGCGTATCGCTGGAACGAGCGTGTCGTGTTGCAATACCTGATTCCCGAAGAACTCTTGTTTCAAAGTTCAAGCGTGCGAACGCTGTTGACGCAAACCAAAGCCGTTGCTGCGGCCGAGGGAACGCAGAATTTGTTGTTGTGGGCGAATCCTGAGTCCGGCTCAGTGCTGGTGGGTGATGTATCCGCCAGAGCGTTGACGGAAATGCATGCATCCATCGGGGGGCGCTAACAAATCGTGCGGCGAGCAGTGGCGTTGATTTCTGTTGTGATGCTTGTGCTGACGTCAACTCGTACTGCTTCATCACAAGCCGCTTCTCGCGATTCAATCAAGCGCGATTCCATCAGCGCCTCGCCAGACTCCGTAGCAGCGCGGCTGGCGCGCCTCGAAAAGGAGCTGGCGCTTCTTCGTCGGCAGTTGGGCGACGAAACGCGCACTGCCACGCACACGCATTCGCGTTTCGGTTTGATACTCCGGGCCCGATTACAATTGAACATGTTCGCCAACGACGAACGTGTGAACATTGTCGATATCCCGCAGTTCGTGCTCGCGTCCCCATCGAGTACGACGGTTGATAGTCCGGGCAGGCGCAGTTTCGCCATGTCGCTGCGACAGTCGCGCATAGGCGCCACCCTTTCGGCCGATACAGTGCTTGGCGCGAAGTTCGATGGTGACATCGATATCGATTTTTCTGGCGGCACCAGCACCGGCCCAGGAGATCGAAAGTTGTTTCCCGAACCACGCCTGCGCGTAGCGCGCGCGCAGTTACACTGGAAGCGCACGGAATTGCTGTTTGGTTCGGAAACGCCGCTCATTTCCGATCTGAATCCAATCAGTTTGGCAGCAGTTGCCTTTCCGGAATTCGTTGGCGCGGGAAATCTCTGGAATTGGCTGCCGCAAATTCGAGTGACGCGTGAATTGCTTGGCCCGACCGATGAGGCGGGGCTGCGAATTGCGGTTCAAGGTGCCGTGCTGAGCCCGTACAGTTCCAGCATCTACGTCGCCGAAACCGACGCTGTCGACGCGGGTGAGCGCTCTGGTCGCCCGTTTCTCGAGAGTCGCGTGCGCGCGCGCTGGGGCAGCGCCGACAATGGAGATGCCTCTGAAGGCGAAGTGCAGAAGAGCGGTGGTGAAATTGGCATTGGCGGACATTTTGGTTGGGTTTTCGCTGTTGGAGACACGCTGCAACACAGTCAGGCGATCGCCGCCGACTTACGCGCTGCACTTGGCAAATCAATTGAGATTCGAGGGGAGATTTACAAGGGACAGTTATTGCGCGGCTTGGGTGGCGCTGCAATCGGACAGAATTTCGGACGGGCGCTGGCGAATGAAACGCTTGGTCCGACTCTTCGAGATGTTGCCGGTTGGATTCAATTGAATGCTGAACCACATCCAACACTGGTCGTCGGACTGGGATGCGGTTTTGACTCCATCAACTCAAACGGCCGCCCAGTGCGCAGTCACAACAGCACGTGCGCAGCGCACGTGGAGTATCGACCAATGCAACCGGTGTTTTTTGCGTTCGAAGTGCGCGGTATTCGCACGCATTACACAACACAATCGTTTGGCGCAACGCATGTGAACCTGGCAATGGGTTTCGAATGGTAAGAAACGCGCTTCGGTTCGCAGTTTTCTCAATCCTACTGGTGCTCGGCCTTTCGCTTTCGCCAACGCAATCGTTCGCGCAGTTTACTGTTGCGGGCAAAGTCACGCTGGCGGACCCACCGGGAAAGAACAAGAAGGACATTGCGTCTGCCATTGTCTGGCTGGTTCCACAAGGGCTCACAGTTCGCGGCGCCGACACCATTCCGCATCATGCGTCAATTGCAATGCGCGGTCGTGAATTCCTGCCGCATATTCGCCTGGTGACTGTCGGTGGTTCGGTCGACTTTCCCAATCAGGATCCGTTCAGCCACAACGTGTTTTCCAATTCGGACCTTGGTCAGTTCGATCTCGGGCTTTATCGTCGCCGGGAAACAAAGGTCGCAACGTTTCCAACGAGCGGTGTGTACGCCGTGTACTGCAACATCCACGCGCGTATGGCAAGCTTTGTCGTTGCTGTGCCAACCCGATTGGTAGCTGCGGTGGACAAGAACGGCGATTTTGTGTTGCGCGATGTTCCGCCAGGCACGTATGAAATTCACGGCTGGCATGAGCGCGGCGATGAATCACGCGCGAAGATTGCCGTTAGCGGGAATCAAACTGGCGTGGTGGTTGCACTCGACACACGCGGTATTGTCACGGCTCCGCATCTCAACAAATTTGGACAACCGTACGCCAGTACTCGTGCCGATCGGTACTAACACTGCATGAGCACAAATTCGCCCGGCAGTCATTTGCGAACTGCCACCAGCCTCACTCGACAGGTCTTTGTCGGTGCGTTGGCGATTGCCGTTGCCGTAATTCTCGCTGCGTTCGCGGCGGTCTCAATTTCCGATCGACACGCGGCCGACGTTGCAACCCGCAGGGGGCTTGAGCAATCGGCCGACCTGGTTGCGCAATTTCTGGCTGGGCGCGAGCGCACGTTAATGGGTGGCGCACGCGTGTTCGTGCAGGGTCCGTACTTTCGAACGCTGGTTGCAGAACGCCGTCGCGATGACGTGCTCGATCAGGCTACCGAAGCCGCTGAGCAAATCGGCGCTGATTGGGTTTTCATCACCGACGAAAAGGGAGCGCTGCTCGCAAAGAGTGATGAACCGGGAGTGTTCGGCGCGTCAATGGGGCAGGTGCCGCTCGTGGCACAGGCGCTGCACGGGCAGGTTACGAGTGGGTTCGGCGCTTCCGGCGACTCCGCGCTTTTTCAGGCGGTGGCAGTGCCCATTATTGCAAGACTGGGGGCGCCGGTTGGTGTATTGGTTGCCACGAAAATTATTGATTCGCAATTCATGCACGATGTAAAAGCTGCCACTGCCAGCGATTTGCTGTTTTACTCGCGCGATGACAACGGTCACGCGCACGCAGCGGCAGCAACCGTCGGATCGCTCGATCAGTTTGCGCAGTTGCTCGCGGAGCTGTCGAAAAGAAAGAATGCCGCGGCGACGTCGACCATTCGGCAAGCGAAAAAAACTGAGGCCAACGATATTCCGGCGTCTACACGAATCGGGAATATTGATTTTCAGGCGCGCGGAACTGCACTGAGTACTTATGGCGGCGAAGACGTCGGTGGTTTTCTGGTGCTTCGCGCGAGCGACGCGACGTCTGCATCAATCGGCGCGATTCGCACACCGCTCACGGTCGCAATCCTGATCGGCATTGCCGCGGCGCTACTCAGCGCATGGTACGCTGCAACGCGCTTCACTCGGCCCCTTCAATCACTTCGAGACGTCGTATCACGGGCCGCGGAAGGGCAGCTCGATGCGTCGCAGAAAATATTGGCTGGTACAAGTTCACCGGAAATTCAGGAACTCAGCGAGTCGTTCGACGCGCTGCTTCACGACTTACGCGACAAACGCGCGTTGATTGACGTTGCTCGCTTGCGTCAAGTCGCAGCCGACCCGACGCCAGTTGAACACGGCACTTCGACACGCTTGAGTCGCGTGGCTGGAGTGCGTGAGTTGTCGATCGGCCCCTCACCGCAATTACAAATCAATCGCCCGGGATTGGTGCTTCAACCGGGTGCGCTGCTCGCGAATCGCTACGTCATCGAGGCGGAGGTTGGTCGTGGCGGCCTTGGCATCGTGTATCGCGCGCGTGACCGCGTGGTGGGCGAAACAATTGCCATCAAGATGTTGCGTCCCGAAACCGTCGCGAACGATCCAACTGCCTTTGAACGATTGAAAGGGGAATTGCGCGTGACACGCAAAATTTCGCATCGCAATGTTGTCCGCACATACGACTTTGGTGACACGGGAGACGCGCCATTCCTGACAATGGAATACGTCGATGGTTCATCGTTGGCGGCAATAATACAAGCGCGCGGACCGCTCTCATTGGCGGCGGTAATTGCGATTGCCAAGCAACTCCTGCGCGCACTGGCCGTCGCGCACGAGCACGAAGTGATTCACGGCGATCTCAAGCCACAGAATTTGCTGATCGATGCCAATGGTCTGCTCAAGATTACCGACTTCGGGGTTGCGCGTCTCATGCGTGGTTCACGAGCCTCCAGATCAAGCGGCGAGCGCCGGAGCGGTGAGCAAACGCAGGCAGGCAAACTGCGGCTCACCGGAGCGGTTCTTGGCACTCCCGAATACATGGCACCTGAGCAACTCATTGGCGAGGCGTCGAGTGTTCGAACCGATATCTATGCTGCCGGTGCTGTATTGCAGGAGTGCCTGAGTGGTACAACCCCATACAGCGCCGACACGCCGATTGCGTTTGTCGCGCGAAAAATGACGCCGGATGAAATGAGCGCATTGGCGCCCATTCGCATCGTTGGCAATGCGTCCAATGCCGCAATTGTGAACATTGTGCACCGCATGATCGACCCCAATGCCGAAACGCGACCCGCCTCGGCCAGAGAACTCCTCGCCCGTTTCGACGCGTTGGAATAGTGCGAATCACTTTCCCGGAATAAATCGCCGCGTGAAGCTGTCTTTGCAGGAAGAACCTCCTCCTGCGACGAGTGGATGAAACATGCTTGACAACCTGCCTGATAGCCTCGCAGGCGTGGTTGCTGCGGTAGCGCAGGCCGCCGAACCGTGGAGAACGCTGTACGGCGGGAACAATCTGGTATCGACGTCAGTGTTGTCTGTGCATCTGTGTGCGCTGCTCGCGTCGGGGGGGCTCGCCATTGCCGCCGATCGCACCCTGATTCAGTCGAAGAAGGTGAATGACGACACGCGGGCATCACGGCTGTCACAACTTGGTGAGACGCATCGGCCCGTAGTCATTGCGCTGAGTATTTCGTTTCTGAGCGGGGTGCTGTTGTTACTGGCCGATGTCGAAGCATTTGCGGTCATGCGGCCATTCTGGATTAAGATGACGCTCATTCTTCTGCTGGTTGTGAATGCGTCGTTCATGCTGCGACAGGAACGGCGACTGCGCACAGTGGCATTCGCGGGCAATGCACCGCCGCCACGAACAACGTTGGCAATGTGGTCTCGGCTGCGCTTTCACGCGTGGGCCAGTCTGTTGCTGTGGTTTGCAATCGTTCTCGCCGGAACGGCTATGACATCTGCTTGACGTACGGCGATAAGTCCGACCTTCATTTTCTTCACCGAAATGCACGATAAAGGAGCATTCTTATGAACAAATCACACACGTTCTCGAAACTGTTGTTGTTTTCCGTAGTGGGCAGCGCTGTTGGATTTCTCGCCTGCAGTGATTCCACCAAGTCGAGCGAACCAGCGCCGATCATTGCATCAGTCTCCGTTTCCGTCTCATCAGAGGACGCAATTGCTTCGTTCAGCGATACGCGCACAGTATCGGCCGTGGCGAAGGACGCAAATCAGACTACCATCCCGTCTCCTAACCTGACGTGGAGTTCGAGTGCACCCGCAGTCGCGACTGTGGTTGGAAATGGCGCCAATGCAACGGTAACGGCAGTTGGAAATGGAACGGCGACCATCACAGCGAGCAACGGAGCGGTGCAGGGCACAAGCACGGTGACAGTCTTGCAAAAGGCGACAACGATTGCAATAACTGGAACTCCGGCGTTCATGGCTCCGGCCGCGCAAACGGAACTCTCCTCAGACGCGCGCGACGCGAAAGGGAAAAGTGTTGCGGGCGCAACCGGGTTTGTTTACGCGAGTTCGAATCAGAATGTCGCCGTGATAACACCCGCGGGTTTCGTCACCGCAATCACACCAGGAATCACAACCATCACGAGCAACGCCACAGTGAACGGAACGGCGCTTTCGGGCACGTCAGTCCTGACTGTCGCCTTTCCTGTAGCTGGCGCAACGACAGCAGCCGTTGCCGCGACCGAAGCACTCGCGTTTAACGCGCCGACGGTATCGATCAATGTTGGTGGCACCGTTACGTGGGCTTTCGGAGCCGTCACGCACAACGTGACGTTTGGAGTTGGCGCCGGAGTGCCCGCGAATATCGGCAACACGACGTCGGCGTCGGTGTCACGCACGTTCACAACGGCAGGATCGTATCCGTACAGCTGCACCTTGCACGCGGGGATGAGTGGAACAGTGATTGTGCAGACATCAACTGCGCCCGGCTTTACTGCGCTTCTGAATGCGGCCAACGAACGCCCAACAC
>JBDUAX010000200.1:0-8178 GCA_040004455.1 Gemmatimonadaceae bacterium | reverse complement strand
GTGTTGACGAAGTCGAGCCAGAGCCGCGAACGAACTGCGGCTGAGCGCGCCGGCGAGTCGCTCGAGTCGGCCCGCCGCGTAAGTACAGAGGTGGCGGGGATCACTGCTGGCTACGTTACTTATACACGTGTCCGCGAGCAAGCGATCTGAACTGGTTTTTTCCGGTTGTTAACGCTTCTGTTTTCCCGTTTCACATTTCGTTGCTCATCATCATGCCGCAGTCGTTGTTGCCCTGGGTTCGCAAAGTTGTTGTTGGTTCAACCAATCCAGTGAAGTTGGCGGCGGTGCGAGCCGTCATTGCGCGAGTTGCTCCGAGCGCGACTGTGCAATCTGCCGAAGTCATTAGTGGCGTCGCTGATCAACCATGGGGTGACGAAGAAACTCAACGTGGCGCAGCGGAGCGTGCTCGCCGCGCGCTCGCGGCGGAAGACGACGCCGACTTGGGAATTGGGTTGGAAGGGGGCGTGGTTGAATTGAACGGCGGCGTTCGCACGTGCGCGTGGGCAGCGGTAGTCACGCGCGATGGACGCTTGGGAACTGGTGGCTCAATGGCGATGCAATTGCCCGACAGAGTTGTCGCATTGCTCAAATCGGGAGTCGAGCTGGGTCTCGCCATGGACACCGTTGCGCAGTTGGTCGATACAAAGCGTCGCGCCGGCGCCGTCGGGATTTTGACTGCGGGCCTGATTGACCGCCAACGTGCCTACGAACCGTTGATTACCTATGCGCTCGCGCCGTTTCTGGTACCGCATTTTTATGCGGAAAACGCGAATACCAGCGGGCCGTTCACGTCAGGGACCTCACAGCCTCAAGCTGACGGAGCGTCGGAAACGGGCCGGTAAACGAGGAGGGGTTGGTTCACACCGGTGAGAACGCTTTCCATAACGCTGCCAAGTACGAGTCGAACGATGCCTGATCGCCCGTGCGTGGCCATTGCGAGGGCTCCCGGATGCGTCTCTGCGGCGTAATCGACTAGCGCGCGGGCCGCTGAAGGCGCGGAAAGCACTGTAATTTTTGGCGCGATCGCTGGGGCTGGTTTGAGGTCGCTGGCAACGCGTTCAAGGTAGTTGTGATTTGTTTGAGCATCGTTCGCCGCGCCAGCGGAGACCAACTCCAGGGAAAGTCCAAGAGCATTTGCAAACGGCACCGCGTGTTGGAGGATGCCTTTCGCGAACGGCGAGCCATCGAGTGGAACGAGCAGTGTGCCGGTTGGAAGTTCGTGCCCCGCTTGTGGCGCATCGGCGCCAGTTGGTCGAACCAGGAAAACCGGTACTGGCGAGCGAGACAGGAAACTCGTGGCGACGCTGCCCAAACGAAGTCGATCGATGCCGCTTCGACCGTGCGTGGTCATGATGACGAGGCTGGCATTCGTTGCTTCGGCGTGTTCGGCCAGCGCTTCGACAATTGTGCCTTCCAACAGAGTGCCCGTGGCCTTGAGGCCGGTGTTGGTGATAGACGCCGCTTGCTCCTGGACAGAGGCGAGCAGGTTTCGGCACTCTTCGTCCACCGTCGTCGGCGTGAACGATGGCATACCAATGCGGCCTGGAGCGAAATTCAGGAACGCGCTCGGATCGTAAATCGTTACCAGGTGCAACTCGGCGCCCGTGCGGCGAGCGAATGCGGCGGCAACGGGTAGCGCGGCAGCGCTGAAGACCGATCCATCGAGCGGGACGAGTATCGATTGATACATGACCGAACGGTGCTCTGTGCACACGTTACTGGCTAGAGGGGCGCGCGAATGGAGTGCGATTCTGGTCTATATTGCGAGCATGGATCGCAGCGCGAATTACAGACAGACTCCCGAGCTTTTGGAGTGGGGTACAATCTCACATGGCTGACACTTATGTGAGAAAGGGCTTTGGTCTCAAGACCGAAGTGCAGGACACGCTCGCGAACGACTACACGGGACACCTGGTGGATTTGCTGCGCGCACGGGAGTACGTGCTGACGGCAGGGAACACAACGGTGCGGTTGGCGCGCGAATTCGGATTTTGCTACGGCGTTGAGCGTGCGGTGGATTATGCGTACCAAACACGACTCAAATTTCCCGACAGGAAAATATTCCTCGCTGGAGAAATCATTCACAATCCGCATGTGAATGCGAAGTTGCGCGATATGGGAATCAGTTTTCTGTCGGCGAAAGGCACCGGTTTTGATTACGCGCCGGTGACGCAGCCAGACGTGGTAATTCTCCCGGCGTTTGGCGTGACCATTCACGATTTCGAGACGCTGCGCAATATGGGATGCGTGGTGGTCGATACGACCTGCGGCTCGGTGCTGAACGTGTGGAAGCGCGTGGAGGCGTACGCGCGCGATGGATTTACCGCGCTCATTCATGGCAAGTACTACCACGAAGAGACGCGAGCGACGGCATCGCAGGTGGAGAAGTATCCGGGTGGCACGTATCTCGTGGTGCGCGACATGAACGAAGCGCAACTCGTTATGGATTACGTCGAAGCAGGCCAGGGAAAAGCAACGAGCGCGGCCGCACTAACGCGCGACGAATTTTTGAAGCGCTTTGCGAATCAGGCGCCGGCGCACTTCGATCCGGAGCTGCACTTGAAGCGCATCGGAGTAGCGAATCAAACAACGATGTTGGCGCGTGAGTCACTGGACATTGCGCGTGCGGTGGGTGAGGCGATGGAACGTGCGTTTGGCGCGGAGCACAAGGCCGCACACTTTCGCTCGTTCGATACGATTTGCAGCGCGACGCAAGACCGACAGGACGCCGTTGTTGAGCTGTTGAAGGAGCCAATTGACGTCATGCTCGTGGTTGGCGGATACAATTCCAGTAATACGATTTCGCTGGCTGCGTTGTGCGCTGAAAACGTGCCAACGTACCACATTGCCGATCCGGACGACATCAACGTTAACGGCAACAGTGTGCGCTTTCGTGAAATCGGCGCTCACCACAGGGAATTGGAAAAAGAGAACTGGCTGCCGTTGGATGGTGCGCTGCGCGTCGGAATTACTGCCGGTGCGAGCACCCCTAACAACAAGATTGGCCAGGCGGTGGCGCGATTGTTTGCGTTGCGTGGAGTCGATCCGGCCAGCATCGAATAAGAGGCTCGCGCGCAACGCGTGTGAAGGCGTCTCCAACGCATAAATAAAGCAAAAACATCCGCACGAGCAGTGCCTAAGCAACGCATAAACACCTAAGACACGCATTAAACCCGTCTCAACAACTCGTTTGTGATGAAACTGAAACCCGGCGCCATCAGTTTGCTGGTCGTTGCGTTCGCGATGGCAGGCGCGTCGTGTGCGAAACCCCGAAAGTTCGTGGATGAGTCGGGAATCCTTCCGCTCGGGCCGCAAGCCGATTCGACCGTTCGTTTTTTGCTGGTGAACGACGTGTACGTGGCAGATCCGTTGCGCGATGGATCGGGTGGATTGTCACGCGTGGCCGCGTTACGTGATTCGATTGAACGCACTACGAAATCGCGAGTGATTTACGTGTTGGCGGGAGATGTGCTCTCCCCGAGTTTGTTGGGGAAGTGGTTTGGCGGTGCGCAGATGGTGGATGTGTTCAACGCATCCCGTTTGGATTTTGCAGTGCTCGGCAATCACGAATTTGATGGGTCGCGTGCCAATCTGGTTGGCCGCGTTGCCGAATCGAAGTTCCTGTGGATGTCGGGCAACTGCACCGAAAAGGGGGGCGGGAATTTCCCCGGCGTGCGCGGATGGGACACACTCACTGTGAATGGTATTCGCGTTGGAATTTTCGGTACAACAATTGTGCGGGATTATCCGTCGTACGTGCAGTGCGCCAACGCGGACAGCGTTACGCACGCGCTGGTTGATACGCTTGCACAGGTAAGGGCGCAGCTCATTGTCGGGCTCACGCACCGATACATGGCGGAAGACATGAAGTCGCTTGCGCTCGAGCCGAAAGTTCAGGTGATTCTGGGTGGGCACGACCACATTGGAAAGCGCGGCGAAGTGGATGGCCGATTGGTAATCAAAGCGCTCTCGAATTCGCGGACGACCGTGCTGGTAACATTTACGCGACGTAACAATCAATGGGTGCGAACAGATACGTCGTTCGCGATTGGTGCGGGGCAAAAACAGGACGCGAAGACCGAAGCGGTCGTGCAGCTATGGAACGATTCGCTCAAGCGTCGGATCGGCCCCGATCGTGTGATTGGCACGTCGCCGAAAACTATCGACGCGACGGACAGCACACAACACAACGCGGAAAGTGTATTCGGTGACTATATCGCGGACGCTCTGCGCATCGGCACGAGTGCCGATGTTGGTTTGATAAACTCCGGCGCCATGCGCTACGATGATTACATCGCGCGCGGGCCAGTTACAGCCCACATGATTGAATCGGTGTTTCTATTTGCCGATGAAACGCGCGCGGTGACGTTCGAGATGACTGGCGCGCGACTTCGTCAGGAGTTGGAGCACGGAATTGCGAAAACGAGTTTGCGGAACGGGCCGTACCTGCAGGTGAGCGGCGTGAACTACACGTACGACACAGGGAGGCCGGATGGGGCACGCATCGTAGGTGCGGTGAAGCGGGACAACGGGAAGGACGTTGGAGACGCGGAGAAACTTCGCGTAACGATGGTGACGTACCCGGCGTGCCGGAGTGGGGACGGGTACAAGTTTCCGGAGGCTGCGGAGGTATGTAAGGCATTGGAGACGAACCCGATGGGCGCACCGCGCACCGTCGATTTGATTATCAAGCACATTGAAGCCGAAAAGCAGATGGTGCTGCCGGAGTTGGGGAGAGTGTTGCGGATTTCGCGCTAGATGCGTGTGGGGTGGAGCTGGAAGCCGAAAAGCCATCCTGGCAGTTAGCTGTTGGCAGTGCTTACGGCTAACAGTTAGCAGCCACCAGCTCGTAGTCAGCCGCTATCAATTCGCGTACACCTCGAAAATTCCGGCCGCACCCATGCCGCCGCCGATACACATCGTCACCATGCCAAGCCCACCACCGCGCGAGCCGAGTTCGTAAATGAGTTGCGTGGTGAGTTTCGCTCCTGTTGCACCCAACGGATGGCCGAGTGCAATTGCACCGCCGTTGATGTTCACGATGCCGGGATCGAATTGCAGCTCCTTCATCACCGCCAATGCCTGCGCCGCGAATGCTTCGTTGAATTCAATAAGCTTGATGTCGTTCAGCGAAACACCTGCGCGCTTGAGTGCTTTCGGAACTGCCTTGATTGGACCAACGCCCATCACATCAGGCTCAACACCCGCTGTTGCAAAACTTACGAAGCGCGCGAGTGGTTTCAAACCAAGTTCGTCTGCTTTTACTCGGCTCATCACCAACACTGCAGCGCAACCGTCGGAGTAGGGACTCGCGTTACCGGCAGTCACAGAACCGGCTGCAGAAAACGCGGGACGCAATTTTGCGAGCCCTTCCATCGTGGTATCTGCGCGTGGGCATTCGTCGGTGTCGACGACGCGCTCAGTGACTGTTTTCTCCGCGCCGTTCCACTTGTAATGCTTGACCGTAAGCGGAAGAATTTGCGATTTGAATTTGCCCGCCTTCATCGCAACCGCCGCCTTCATTTGACTGTCGTATGAGAATGCATCCTGTTCGGCGCGCGTAACGTTCCAGCGTTTGGCAACACGTTCGGCCGTGAAACCCATGCCGATGTAACTCTCGGTCATGTCGGGTGAGAGTCGTGTGAAGTAACCAGACATTGGCACCTGACTCATCATCTCGATACCACCGCACATCACGGCGTCACCCATGCCGGCCATCACCGCTTGCGCGCCATACGCAACCGACTGCAAGCCCGACGAACAAAAGCGATTGATTGTTGCGGCTGACGTTGCAACCGGCAGACCAGCGCGCAACCAGGACAATCGACCAACGTTCAGCCCTTGCGACGCCTCTGGCATTGCGCAGCCCCACTGCACGTCTTCGATGAGTTCTGCACTGATGCCCGCGCGCTTGATGGCTTCGTTCATCACCGCCGACGAAACATCAACGGGATGCAAACTCGCAAGTGCCCCATCGGCCTTACCTCGGCCAACTGCTGTGCGAACTGCGCTTACGATCACGACCTCGTTCATTGCAAATGCTCCGTGCCACTCAGTTACGAAGTGGCTTGCCAGTCTTGAGTGTGTACGCGATGCGCTCTTGCGTGGGCCTCGTGCCAAGCAGGCTTAAGAACTGTTCGCGTTCGAGGTCGAGTAAATCCTGTTCAGTGACATCGCGTGCAGTGCCGTCTCCACCGCACAACACATACGCGGCGGCGCGACCAACGCGCACATCATGTTCCGATGCCTGGCCCGCTTCCTTCGCCGACCACAACGCGTATTCGAGATTGCCCAAACCGTCGCGCCCGAGTGCGCGCACGACGCGCGGCGCAGGAGGCAGATAGCCTGGTGCGAGGTCGAGTACACGCTGTTTCGCGTCGGCGAGTTGATGGTCGCGATTGAAGCTGATGCGATCGGAATCGCGAAGGAAGCCAAGTGCTTTCGCTTCGGGTGCTGAAGTTGTCGTGGTCGCAAACGCGATGAGTTTGAATGCGCGCTTGATCGCCGCGAAGTAATCAACCTCTTCGTAATTGCTCAGCTCCGCTGTAAAGCGCATGAGCAACTCCTTGGTTCCGCCGCCACCGGGAATGAGACCAACACCGGCTTCCACCAAACCCATATACAACTCGGCATGCGCCTGCACGCGATCTGCATGCAAGGTGAACTCAGTGCCGCCACCCAGCGCCATTCCTGCCGGAGCGACCACAACGGGGAACGGTGCCTTGCGAATTGACATCACGGTGTCCTGAAACGCTTTGACCGAAACCGCGAGGTCATCCCACGCGCCGGCAGAAACTGCGAACGCAATAAGCGACAAGTCGGCACCGACACTGAACGTGCGCGGATCTTCGTTGCCGATCACCAGTCCTTCGTAGCCGCCACGCGAAATTTTTGCGATGGCGCTTTCAAGGCCGCGCATCACACCTTCGCCCAACGTGTTCATCTTGGAGCGGAATTCGAAACACAACACCCCGTCGCCCAAAATCGATGAGCCGCGACAATCCTGTGTCTTCGACCACGCGTCCGGCTTTCGCCAACGCCACGAGTGAAATGCGACCAGGAATATCAGGAATTGGCTCGTACATGCCGCTGAACGCGAGATACGTATCGCCCTTGTAGAAGGAACCGTTCGCGGCTTCGAGGAGTGGCGGAATTGAAAGTCCGCGCGCGTCGAACTCCTGCATCACCCAGTCGAGTCCAAGCGCATCCATCACATGAAAGGGCCCTGCTTCCCAGCCGTAACCCCACTCCATCGCGCGATCAATCGACACGATGTCGTACGCGAGCGCGTCCGCATGCGTGAGTGTGTAGTGCGCGACGTCAACCAGGTGATCACGCAGGAACGCGCCATGCGTTCCAGGCAATGCGTGTGCAAGTGGCATGCGTTGTGCCAACGGCAACTTGATGGCCGCACCAATGTCACCCCCTTCGAGGCGCTGTTGCGTCACATAGGCCTTCGTTTTCCAGTCGTACGTGAGCACCCCGTCTTTCGTCTTCTGATAAAACCCCGCGCCAGTTTTGTCGCCGAGTTTGCCGGAAGCAACGAGATCATTCACCCATGATGGCAAAGAGAAGTCTTCTCCAGTGGCAGCGCCAATTCCCTGGGTTACATGCGCAACGATGTCGAGCCCCGACAGATCACTCGTGCGGAATGTCGCGCTGCGCGCGCGACCAATAAGTGAACCGGCAAGTCCATCAACTTCGTCAATCGTGAGGCCGTGTTCTTCCATGCGACGAAGCGTCGCGACAATTCCGTAAATGCCAAGTCGGTTCGCGATGAAACCCGGAACATCTTTCGCAATGACAATACCCTTGCCCAGCGTACGCTCCGCGAAACCACGCATCGCGCCAATGACTGCCGGATCGGTCTCCTCAGTGGGAATGATCTCAAGCAAATGCATGTACCGCGGCGGATTGAAAAAGTGCGTGCCCAAAAAGCGGCGACGGAATTTTTCCGTTCGCCCTTCGAGCAACGTCGACATCGGAATGCCCGACGTGTTCGACGTAACGATGGCCGTCGGTTTCATGAGCGCTTCAACGCGCTTGAACAATTCCTGTTTCGGAGCGGCGAGTTCGATGATCGCTTCACAAATCCAATCGCAGTCGGCAAGCAGATTCAGATGATCTTCCGTGTTACCGGTTTGAATTCGCGCGACTGCGCTCGCGTGCATGAACGAC
>JBDUAX010000608.1:0-2458 GCA_040004455.1 Gemmatimonadaceae bacterium | reverse complement strand
CTCTGATTCACCGTGACGCCTTCGGCGTATTTAATGGTATCGGGCAACATATAGTAGTAACTGATAGCGACGTCGCGAACGGGAATCTTGTCGGCTGTGTATTTGCGCAAATGCTCAACGAGATCAATCACACTCACGAGCAACGGAAAACCGAGCAGCGTTACAACGAAAATTCTTAAAAATTCGCTCGCGACGTTGCGATCAAGCGGAGTGATGATTCGTCGGCGGCGCTTCGTCTTGATGGCGGAAGCGGATTTGGCTGTACTGTGTGTCAACGTTAATGCGGTCACGTAACCGCCGAAGTTGATGGAGCCGCCAGGCGCACCTGGCTGCGCGATGCCCGTCGCAATTTGCGCTCTTCAAGCCACGCGCGAATTCCACCACCGCGTGACGCGTCAGCAGTTTTTTCAATGCGCAGCAACAACAGCAACCCGATGATTGTGAAGATCACGTTGGCAATCCACATCGCGACCCACGGCGGCAGCTTCCCGTCATCGGCCAGTGTTTCGCCGGCCGACAAACAGACATAGTACAATCCAAACACAATGAGGCTCACGCCAAGCGTTGCACCGACACCGCCACGCGGAAAGCGCAGTGCGATTGGCGGACCAAACAGCACAAACACTATGCACGCAAAGGAAAGCGCGAACTTTTTCTGAACTTCGACGGCGAGATCATCCATACTCTCACGCACTATGGCCAGCTGTGCATTCGCTGCGCTGAGCGCCCCGGCGCCCTCCTCCCCCAAACCGCCAAGCATGCTCATGCTGGATGCCACCGGAACGCCAATCGGGGTGGGGGGGACTGTTGCTTGAAGGGTTCCTGCCAGAGGAGTCACGGCAGTGGTGCCCGCAGCAACTGCTGCTGCGACTGCCTTCGCTACCGTGTCGGACGGAACCGGTGCGTTCGATGCGACCGGAGTGGTCGAGTCAGGCTTGCTTGCAACAACCACAGGTGGCTTGGCTTTAGACGTATCCGAAGCCGCGGTTGTTGACGCGGTGACTGTGGTCGGTACGACCTGAGGCGGAGGTGCAGCCAACGCTTTCCGGGCTGTGTCGAGGGCGGCTTGCGCTGCGACCGTCAAAGCTGCTCTCGGCACCGGAACCGTTTGGCGGCCGTCCAAGGGGGGTGAGCCGGTCGCGGGAGCAACGGCAACCGTCCCACTGGCATTTGTGTTTAACGCAAGTGAGGGTGCGCCGGCATTGGGGGGCGTGGTGGTTGGAGTGTTCGCTCCATTTACGGGTTGCGGAGTGACGCTAAGGGCAGGTGACCCCGGGGCCGGCGAAGGCTGTTGGTTGGGCGTAAGCGGTGGCGAACCCGTCGGTATCTGGAATATCAGCGCCAACGCATTGCAGTACAAACGGGCCAACCCTTCGCTCGCTGGCCTCGGCTTTGGCACTTTCATCGTTTTCTGCCCGGGCGCGGCATTCTTTCGGGCCGTTTCGATATACATCTGACGCACACGTTCGTACTCGCGAGCGTTCACCACATACTCGCCTTGCATTTCACAGATGGATTTCTCGCGATTCCCCTTCCAGCTGTCATTCCCGGTTTGTTCGAAAGTCCCACCAATATCCTTGACGCGCACCGCTTGCGAGCGGAAGTACGTGCGACGCAGTTGGTGGGCCGTGTTGGAATTCGTGCCCGACGTTTCCTGCTGATACCCGTCGTACAGAATCAATTGCAAGTCTTTCTTGTCGGGCGTGAACGACAGGTCGCCGCTGTCCGCGTAAATAGTTTTGCGGCTAAGCGGTTGCGACAGATCGTAAATCGTCACGTTGGTCATGCGATTGGACTCGCGGTCCAACTTGCCAATCTGCATGTAGAAACCGGCGGTCACCTGATTCAGAATTTGCTCGCTGAGGGCGAGCGTTGGTTTCGTGCGCGCCATGTCCTGCTGCAGAATGCGCAGGCGGTGATTGGCCCGCGGCAACACCTGATCGTTAAAGGCGACCATTCCGAGTGCGAGAAATGCGGCACCAATGAACACGGGCATCATGAGCCTGGTGACGCGAACGCCACTGGCCTTGAAGGCCGTGACTTCATGCTCGGTCGCCATTTTCCCAAAGGCGTGCAGGGTCGCGACCAGCACTGCCATGGGCAGCGTCATCGCCACCGTGAACGGAATCGACAGCACGAAAAACTCGGCAATAACGCGCCAGGGGAGACCCTTGCCAACGAGGTTGCCAAGTTGACGGGCAACGAATTGCAGCATCAGCAACGACGTGAGGGCGCCGAGCGCAAAAAACAGTGGGCCGATGTGCTCCCGCAGAACGTATCGCGTGAGAATTTTCACGAGTTAATGCTTGCCTTCGTAACCGCATTCCGGGTGCGGGCTATTTCATCCATCGACCTTTTGCCTGCAGGGTTGTGACTCATCGTTCGCCCGGTAGTATTCACCTAAATTCCTCGTTAGTCCCTTTCGTAATCAAGGGTGCACCGTCGCGGTGCACCCTCA
>JBDUAX010000199.1:0-8208 GCA_040004455.1 Gemmatimonadaceae bacterium | reverse complement strand
GCGCCGCCGGTGTTGCACCACCTGCCACGCCAATCGTCATCGATACTCCGCCCGCATTCCACCGGGACACTCTCGCCGGAACTGTCAAAGCAGAAGGTTCACTCACCGGCAGCATTGCATCATTCAATCTGAAGGGCACCGCGACCGGCAAAGACATCATCGCACTCGGGAACACCGTTGAAAGCGTGAAGCTGCAATACACGTGGAATGGGGTAATGGGAGACAGCGCGCTTGCCGATGTCACAGCGAGCGCCGACTCGGTGGGTGTCGCGGGTTTCGCGCTCGACAGTGTGACGGCACACATCACGTACAACAAGCCCGGCGGAAATGCGCGTGTTGCAGTTTTCCAGAATTCGCAGCGCGACTACGCACTGAATGCGGCGTACGCAATTTTTCCGGATCGGCAGGAAATACACTTTGATACGCTGCGCTTTCGCTTTGATACCACACTTTGGGCATCGACACACGCCGGTGGCGTTTCGTGGGGGCATCCGGGCGTTCAAGTCGACACGATCGAACTCAAGAACAACGTTGGCGGCAGAATTTTCGCGAATGGAAAGTTGCCCAGCGACGCGTCTGCCGATCTGCAATTGGCGATCGCCAAGTTCGAAGTCGGCGATTTAGCGGGTCTGCTGCAAAGTGATCTGGCACTGCGCGGCTTGTTCTCGGTCGATGCGCACATAACTGGAACAGGTGCTGCTCCAATTATCAGCGGCAAAGCAAACATTGAGAACTCGACCTACGGTGGTACCGTTGTTCCGGATCTCAAAGTGAAGTTCGACTATGCTGCCGAGCGACTGACAACGCAGGCGAGTGCCACCTATGCCGATCGCGAGGTGCTGAACGCAAAGGGCACGGTGCCCATAAATCTCGCAACCAGTGGCGTCACGGGATCACGATTAATTGATGGTGATGCTACCGCAGACATCAAACTCGATAGCCTGCCGCTCGATTTAGCTGCACGACTGACCGATGCAGTGAGTGAAGTTCAGGGTTTTGCGAAGGGTTCTGCAACATTGCGCGGCCCAATCAAGAAGCCGAAAGTCACGGGCGATCTGGTTGTTGGCGATGCTGCCGTGCGCATAGCGGCCGTTGGCATCAAGCTCGATCGTATGAACGGTTCAGTGCGCGTTCACAACGATTCGCTCACGCTCGATTCGCTTACGGCCTACAGTCTCGGCCGAATTGTGATCGCGGGCGGCATGGGAATTGCCAACATTGCCGAGCCTAGTTTCGATTTCAAGTTCAATGCGGACGGCGCGACGCTGCTTGATACCAGAGATCTGGGTAAGGTTCGCGCCAACGCAGACTTTACAGTGAAAGGCCCGTTCGACGCTGTCGTCGTTGAAGGTACGGCGCGCATTCGCGAAGGCGTGTTCTACATTCCGAAGCCGGATACGCGCGAAGAAATTAACGAAGGCGATTCAGTTGTCTTTGCTGCAGGCGACACGACCAACGGGCGCGCGGTGTTTGTCGCGTCAACGCCGTCGCCGCTCATGGCCAACCTCAAGATGAATTTGCGGCTCTCGGTCGATCGCGACACCTGGGTGCGAAATAAAGACGCCAACGTCGAAATTTACAGCGACGGCGATTTGCGCATTGATGTTGATCGTAAACGCGGCAAGTTCACGCTTGATGGTGTTGTGAATTCAGATCGGGGTCAATACGCAGTGTTTGGGAAGCGTTTTCTGATCAAACGTGGATCGGCAACGTTTATCGGCACCGACCAAATTGATCCGCTGCTGCAGCTCACCGCTGAATATGATGTGCAGCAGGCGTCGCAGCAGAATTTACAAATTCGTTTGCTGATTGGCGGAACAGCGACTAAGCCCAAGCTCACTCTCAGCAGCGACGCGCAACCGCCCATTTCGCAGAGCGATTTGTTGAGCTATCTCGCGTTCGGCAGCGAAAGCGGTTCGCTGCTGCAGTTTGGAGGCTCCAGTGTATCGGGCGGAACTGCGACCGGCGGATTAGTCGGCGCAAGCGCTGCACTCGCGGCCAAACAGGCCGTTGGATTGTTTCTTGGTGCTGGTCTGGATGAAATCAAAGGCCAGGCCACGCGACGGCTTGGAGCCGATGTTTTCAATATCACACCGACCAACATTCCCCCTGAATTGGGGAGCTCGAGTTACGGGAAAACAATATTGAAAGGAACACAGTTGGAGTTTGGAAAATATTTCACGACGTCAACCTTCGTCGGTTTGAATTTGCAACTATCAACTGCGCCTGGCTTCCGCCTGGAACACCGATTTGGGTTGAACAGTGGATTGAGTTTGGAATCGACACTGCAACCGCGATACTTTTTGCTGGAGCCATCTCTGGCGCCGCAGGATCTCAAGAAGGCGAATGCCTTTGGCTTGTTTCTCGTGCGGCGCTGGAAATTCTAGTCGCTTTGCTTGCGGCCTTGTCTTACGCGGCTTGGCGATTGCGTTTCGCCGCAACAACACCAAGCAAACCAAGTCCGATTGCCATCAGCGCGATGCTCTGCGGTTCCGGCACGACCGCGAACGGTGCAACATAGTTCGAAATGTTGGCGGTGTAGGCCTGCAACACCCCTGGTAACAATGCGTAAGCGGCAGAGACCGTCGCCGCCGCACCACCCGTGGTAAATGTGCAACCCGTGACGATTCCCAGCGGACATTGAATCGACGCCGCATACGGATCGTTCTGCGCGAAATCGAACCACACATCGAACTGCGTACCGGACCCGTTCTGCGTCACACTGTAATCGTTGTCAGTTCCAGTGAGAATCAGGTACTTGCCGTTGGTGAGTTGCGGCCCAATGGCCAGTCCTTCCCATTTCTCCGGGCTTTTGTTGCCGAGTGCAGCAAGCGTGTTCGCATCGAGATCCATCTCCTGCGCCGATTTCGCGACGGTGATAACTCCGACTGGCAACACGCCGTTTGTAATCACGATGTTCGAAACGTCCGTAGCGCCAGCCAAATTTATTTCGAACACATTCTTGTCGGCAGGTGTGATGGTAGCGCCAACACCAACACCGCGATTGTTGCGTTCGAGCGCCAGAAAGCGATCACCGCCAAGCGCAACCAACGCAGACACACCACGTCCCTGCGTCGCAACGGTCAGCGGATACACATACTGCGCTACGGCCAGGCCAGTCGTCATGTCGAACTTCACAATACGCGAGAACGTTCCGTTACCAGCGCCTTCATCAAGCATCCCGCTTTGCAAAATTGCGTACGCAAATTTTCCATCTGGGCTAATTGTCAGCCCTTCGAAACCGCGATTAGTTGTTTTGCCCGCAGTGTTGCCAGCATCACTGGCGAAATTTGGAACCCCTGTCGTGCCATTGCGTGGGATAAGATTCGCAGGCGTTGTGAAACGGCGAACCAGCTTTCCGGCTTCATCGAACTCAATCAATGATGGTCCGTATTCATCGGACACCAAAAGATGTCCGTTCGCAAGTCGAACGATGCCTTCGGGATCAAGCGCGTTTCCCAACACGTCCGTGGGCGACGGAGCAATTCCGTTCATCGGATTGCCGCCATTGGTGAAGTTGATAGTCTGCTTGATCTGAAAATTGCTGATGGCGCCTGTGTTCAAATCGATAGTGAGCGAAAAGCGCTGCACACGCGTTTCGTAGCTCAACAATCCGCCACCCGGTCCGCGATCGGAAATTCCCCACCAATCGCCGCTGCCATTATCGTAGAACAGATCGGAAAACATTCCGACACGACGATCAAACGTGGAGCCTGTCGAAAGATCGACGGTGTTGCCCGCAATTGTGATACCGTTTACGAATGTCGCATTCGTCAGGCCTTGCGCAGTAAGTACAGCGGGCAGTGCGGTTGCCATGGTTGCTGCAAGAGCAGCTAACCTGAAGGTGCTGGCGGGTTTCATCGGTTCCTCAATGGCGTGGGTGCAAGATCGTTCAACAGCCCACAATTCTATTGTTCATTTGCATCTCATTTGTGTCGGTTAACCGAAATCGTCGCATTGACACACGCTCGTTACACAAACGTGAAATTACAAGTAGTCTCCGCCAATCTTGCGCAGGAGATCCACAATCAACGCCGTTTGAACGCGCTCAATTGGGTGAGGCGTGTCGAGCACCTTGAGCGGCGTTGCGTGCGGCATCCACGTTGCAACTTCGCGGGTCTCTTCGTACGAAACTGTTGAATCGTGATCGCCAGAAACTACGCACACGGGTACACGCACACTCGCGAGCACACTGCGTGTGAGAACAGGGGAATCGCCAAGTTCGCGCATCATGTTCGCCATATTCGCGAGCACCGAATGCCAACCACCAGCGGCGGCGTGACGCTCTTCAAGTTCCCCTGCAAACTTCGGTACCTTCATGGCAATCGTATCGGCGTCCCAACGCACTGATTCAGTAGCAGCATATTCTGGCGTCCACAGAAATTTCGTTCCCAGCGTGACAATGCCGCCGAACGTGCACGGATGTTTGGCCTCAAGTGCGAGTGCGATATACCCACCCATCGAATAGCCAAAAACTATTGGTGCCACCGAATCAATTCGCGCGTGCATACGCAGCGCATCATTTCGACGTTCGCTTGCACGCAGTTCGACTGCCGCTGCTAACGCATCTGTAAACGTCCCCATCGCAAACGGAGCGTTGCCCAGTGGCGTATTGCCGTGGCCAGGTAATTCAACAGCATGAACGGACCCTACTTCCATTAACGCATCAGCAACCGGCTGCATCTGGGCAGCGGAACCGAGTGCGCCGTGTACTACGAAAATGTCGGGACGAGTTAGCATGAACTATTCTGGATGAAATGAGATCTCAAATACGGATTGCTCAACTCAGTTGATTCAACCTCAATTCAACCTTGATTCAGCGCGGCGGCGCCGGCACAACCGGTGCTCTCGGAATCTTCTCATCGCGCATGGCGGCGTGATACGCAAACGTCGCCAACACAATTGCGCTCTGGCGCAACCCGGCATCGCTCACACGCTCGGCGAAATCGACGTTGGTGTGATGTTCACGAACGTCATACGTATCGTAGTCCTTGATCGCAGTGAACGCGGGCAATCCGTACTTCGTGAAGCTCAAATGATCGGTGTTCGTGATTCCACCAATAACATTCTTGATTGCTCCCTGTGACTTGAGGGGCTCCAGCCACGCGTCGAAAATGGCTTTCGCCGGTGCGTTGTTTTCCATGTAAAAGCCGTACGTATTACCAGTGCCCGGATCGTCGTTGAAGTACACCGACAAGGCATCGCGCGCCGCCGCTTTGTCCGCGCCTTCATACTTTCCGTCGGCGTATGCCTTGGAACCGAGCAAGCCTTCTTCTTCGCCACTCCAAATTGCAATGCGGATGGTGCGACGTGGCTCGACGCCAAGCGTTTTCAAAATGCGCATCGCTTCCATCGCCGCTGAAACGGCATCGGCGTTATCCGTAGCGCCAGTTGCCGAATGCCACGAATCCAAATGCGCACCAATCAGCACTACTTCTTTGCCAATAACCGGATCAGATCCCGGAATTTCTGCAATTACGTTGTAGCTGTTCGTGTCGCTTGCATCAAATTTCGTTTGCAGCGCGAGTCTCAATTGTACGTTCAACCCTCCTTCAATTTCGTGCACGAGCATGTTGTACTGCTCCGCCACCATCACCACCGACGATGTTGCATCAGGCGAAGTTGTGCGTTGTCCGCCTTGCACGAAAAACGTTCCATGCTCTCCCTGGCTACCACGCAATACTGCGGCGGCGCCGTACTTTTGCAGAATCGGCATCATTGTGCGCAGTGGCGTTGTGTATTCGCTGCGCTCGGCGGGAGGTGCACCACTGCGAACTGCTTCGGCGCTCGTTGCTGGTTGCAGGCGATCTTTGCGAATGAACGCAGCCTGCGGTTTTTGCGCGAGAACAATGGCGCCTTTCAACTTGCTTCCCATTGCTTCGATTTGCTCAACAGTTTTGTCGCCAAGGTAAATCGCCGACACCGTTGTCGTTCCTCCCTTCAATCCGGGGGTCCAGGCCTCCGGAAAACCAGTGAGCGGGAAATAGCGCGGCGCAACTTGTTCGAGCGTGAATTGCTGCAGTTCCCAACTGCGCCCAAACGGAAAGGCCTCAAGATGCGCGTCCTTCATTCCCCATTCAGCGAGTTTGCTGCGTGCGTATTCCGCCGATTTTTTGTGCGCCGCAGTGCCGGCCAATCGCCCGCCAATAATGTTCACGAAATAGTTGAACGTTTCACCAACGCGCGAATGATCATTCGCTTCGGCGATGATGCGCTGAACCATGGCGGTGTTCACGGGCTCCTGCGCATTCAGAACATTGGCGGCAGAAACGATCGAGAGTGCAGCAGCACTAACGAGTGCGAAAGTTCGGGACATAGGGTCGGCCGTAAGGGCAGTGGCGGGTGTCGGGCAGGAGCCAGAGGCAGGGATGCGCACAAACTAAAGGAATTTCGCCGTTCTCGCGTCTGGCAGTTTTGAATAGCCCGCTAAAGCGTATAATCCAGCCATGATCATCTACTTGCTGTTGTTGTTGGTGCCGGCCTCGCTCGTACTCGAATACGTGGTGCACGCGGAGCCCATCTGGGTTTTCGCACTGGCGTTGTTGGCCATCATTCCGCTGGCCGAATTTATTCGCCGGGCCACGGAGCAATTGTCGCGTGTTTCCGGATCGGCCGTTGGCGGGTTGCTGAACATCACATTTGGCAATGTCGCCGAGTTGATCATCGCGATTTTTGTGCTTCGTACGGGGCAGCAAGACGTCGTCAAAGCACAAATCACCGGCTCAATACTCGGCAACAGCTTGCTCGGTTTGGGACTGGCAATCGTCGTTGGCAGTTGGGGGCGCGACAAGCAAATCATCAAGCGCGAACGTGCGGGGTTGTTGGGAAGCCTGTTGATTCTGTCAGTTATTGGTTTGCTGGTTCCCGCAATTTTCGATTACACCGAGCGTGGGTTGTTTGCCGAGGCCGATCCGCGCGGGCTCGACGCGCGACTGAGTCTTGCTGCGTCAATTGTGTTGATACTCGTGTACGTCGCGAATCTGGTGTATTCGATGGTGACGCATCGCGACGTCTTCGACATTCACGAACCGGAAGAAGACAAACAAGCATCGCCACCGTGGGCGTGGTGGAAATCCGTGGCCGTATTGGTTGCTGCAACGGCCGTCATTGCCTGGGAGGCGGAGCTCATTTCTGGTGCGTTGGAATCGACGGCCAAAACGCTTGGACTCTCTTCGCTCTTTCTCGGCATCACCGTGCTTGCTATTATCGGCAACATCGCTGAATACATATCGGCCGTGTATTTCGCGCGAAAAGATCGAATGGGGCTGGTCGCGACGATTACAATTGGCTCAACCGTTCAAGTGGCTCTGTTTGTTGCGCCCGTGCTCGTCATTATTTCGCATTTCATGGGCACGCCCATGGATTTGGTGTTTCGAAACCCGCTGGAACTCATTGCGATTGCGGCTTGCGCCTTCATTGTGAACGCCATTACTCAAGACGGCGAAACGACCTGGTTTGAAGGCGTGCTGTTACTGGCAGTTTATGCCATTCTCGCTATCGCATTTTTCTTCGTTGGGACGTAACGTCAGGTATTCCCACCCACCGAAATCATGCCTACCAGCCGTCGCGATTTTCTTCAGCGCTCTGCCACCGCCGCAGCCGCACTTTCCATTGGGCCGCTCGCCAACAAAGCTGCTGCCGCCGAGTTGGTTGCGCATGAGCATCTGTCCGACGCCAACGCGGCGCCAGATACGCCGGCGAGCATCAAGGCGTTTGAAGCCCGCATGTTTCGCGCGCATCCGGTGCCGCTCAAGAACACGCGTGTAACTGGTGGCCCGCTTAAAAACGCGCAGGAAGTAACCGGGAAGTATTTGCTATCGTTAAATCCCGATCGCATGATGGCGTACTACCGCGTTCGCGCAGGGCTCGCGCAGAAAGCAGAACCGTACAGCGGTTGGGATGGCGCGGGAAAAAATCTCACCGGTCACATTGCCGGACATCATTTGTCGGCCGTGAGTTTGATGTACGCGGCAACTGGTAACGCGAAGTATAAGGAACGCGCCGATTATCTCGTGAAAGAGTTGGTTGAAGTGCAAATGAAAAACGGCGACGGCTATCTTAGCGCGCTTGAAAATGGGCGCGAAAAATTCGCCGAAGTGTCGAAAGGCGACATTCGCTCTGGTGGATTCGATTTGAACGGTCTGTGGTCGCCGTGGTACGTGTTGCACAAAACGTACGCGGGTTTGCGCGATGCGTATCGCTACACTG
>JBDUAX010000607.1:0-2461 GCA_040004455.1 Gemmatimonadaceae bacterium | reverse complement strand
GTCAACATTGGTCCGTCGCATCCGGCCACGCACGGCACTGTGCAAATTATCGCGGAGCTTGACGGTGAGCGTGTGTTGCGAACCGATGTGCATTGCGGCTACCTGCATCGCGGTTTTGAGAAGGAGTGCGAAGATCACACCTGGCACAATCTCATTCCGTATGTTGATCGCTTGAATTATTGCTCGGCGTTAATCAACGATTTCGCATATTGCGATGCTGTTGAGCAGTTGATGGGCATTGAGATTACGCCGCGCACGCGCATTTTGCGCACGTTGTTGTCGGAGTATTCGCGCATTACCGATCATCTCACGTGTGTGGCGGCCAGCTTGATGGAGTTGGGCGCGATGACCGCGTTTTTGTACATGGTGATGATACGCGATTACATGTACGAGCATCTCGCGGCGCTTACGGGTGCACGGGTGACGTACTCGTATGGTCGCATCGGTGGGCTCGCAGAGGATTTGCCAGTGGGTTGGCTCAAGCGCTTGTCCGAAATATTGTTGGAGTACGAGGATTTTGTTGGACGCGTACACGGTTTGGTCGATCGCAATCGCATTTTTATTGATCGCATGCGCGACGTTGGAGTCATCACGACGGCCGATGCCATCAATTGGGGATTTACGGGGCCGATTTTGCGTTCCACTGGCGTGCCCCGAGATTTGCGAAAGGACACGCCGTATTTGGCGTACGCCGATCTCGACTTTGAAGTGCCGGTTGGCATTAAGGGCGACAACTACGATCGCTACTACGTGCGCATGCGCGAGATGGACGAGTCAGTACACATGATTCGCCAACTGATGGACATGTTGCCAGAAGGGCCGATTAACGTTGATGATCGTCGCTGCATTTTTCCGCCGAAAGAATTGGTCTACAACGAAATCGAGTCGCTCATCAATCATTTCAAACTCGTGATGGAAGGGCCCAGCGTACCGGCGGGTGATATCTACCTCGCGCACGAAGCTCCAAACGGTGAGCTCGGCTTCTACATCGTGAGTGTTGGTGGTGGCGTGCCGCATAAGGTGCATGTGCGAAGCCCGAGTTTTGTGCACATGGGCGGTGTTCACAAAATGCTTGACGGCTATCAGCTCGCGGATGTGGTCACAACGTTTGGATCGGTGAACATGATTGGCGGCGAGTGCGATCGATGAAGCATCTCATTCCAGAATTCGAAGTTTGGAAGAAACGCTATCCGCAAGGGTTCGAGTCGTCATTGGTGATTCCCTGTTGTCGCCGCATTCAGGAAGATCGCGGTTACATCGCCGACAGTGATATCGAAGAACTCGTTGAGTACTTGGGCGTGCCGCGCATTCAGGTTGAAGAAGTCATCGCGTTTTACACGCAGTTTCGTCGTCAGCCCATTGGCAAGTGGCATTTGCAGTTGTGCCACAACGTGTCGTGTTCGATGCGCGGGTCAGAAGGGTTGCTTGCGCACTTCAAGAGTGCGCTGGGTGTGCAGCCGGGGCAAACGACCGCCGATGGAAAATTTCATTTATCGACGGTCGAGTGCCTGGGTTCGTGCGGAACCGCACCGATGATGATGGTGAACGATTCGTACTACGAAAATTTGAACGTCGCAAAAGTTGATGCGATGCTCGCGGAGATGTCGAACAAGGACGCGATGCCGACCGGTAGGTCGGATGGAGTGGCGACATGAGCATGGCACCCGAAACGCGCACCACTGGCGGCACCAGGTTGTTCCAGAATTTTCCGGTTACGCATACGTCGCACACGCTAGCCGAATACAAGGCGCGTGGCGGATATCAAGCGCTGAAAAAGGCGCTGAGGGAAATGAAACCGGATCAAATTACGAAAGAAGTTTTGAATTCCGGTTTGCTTGGGCATGGTGGTGCCGCGTTTCTCGCAGGGCGTAAATGGGGCGTCGTGAAGTTGAACGACGGACAACCGCACTATCTGTGCATGAATGCGGACGAGGGTGAGCCGGGTACGTTCAAGGATCGCTGGTTTCTTGAGAACGCGCCGCATTTGTTGTTCGAAGGAATGCTGATTGGTTCGTACGCGCTGCAGAGTCGTCATACGTTTATTTACATTCGCGGCGAATTCGATTTGGCGTATCGCCGGCTGTCAGAGGCGCTCGAAGAAGCGTATGCTGACGGTTTGTTCGGCGAGAACATTATGGGTACGGACTTCGCCTGCGATCTCGTGGTGTACCGCGGCGCGGGTTCATATGTGTGCGGAGAGGCTTCTGCGATGTTGACATCGCTTGAAGGCAAGAAAGGATATCCGCGCAATCGCCCGCCGCGCTTGACTGTCGCTGGTTTGTATCAGAAGCCGACCGTCGTGAACAATGTTGAGACCATCGCGAACGTACCGTACATCGTTACGCATGGTGCGGAAGCCTTCAAGAGTGTTGGCGTTCCAGGAAGTCCGGGCACGCAGTTGGTATCTGTATCGGGGCATATCAACACGCCGGGCGTTTACGAAGTTGAGTACGGCTATTCG
>JBDUAX010000198.1:0-8228 GCA_040004455.1 Gemmatimonadaceae bacterium | reverse complement strand
CCCAACGATTGCCGATGTATTGCCACAACGATAATCCGTAGCGATACGGAAAATACTTGTCAGGGCGATCGGTCATTTGCGCAATACTTGGCAACGTGTTGTTGATGACCCCATCACGTATCCACGCATCCGTCCACGGGTGATGCTGCCCAATCGAAAAGTATTCCGCCAAACCTTCCATGAACCACAGCGGCGGATTCACCTGCGCAAAATTTCCAAGTCCGGCACCCGCGCGACCGCGCGAGAAAATATCGAACTGAAATACGTGTGTCATTTCGTGCTGCAGCACGTGTTCGAAACTACCGTAATCCCCTGTCATGAACTCAGCCATGCGCTGGCGAATGGGATCGGTGACACCGCCTGTACCTTCGCCGAGGTCGCCGAACACATTGCTCTGCGCAAAATCACCCGATGAACCGAACAACAGAATCGGTTTCTTTTCGCGAAACTGATGCCCCATTAGCAGCGAAAGGCGCGCATAAGAACGCTCCGCCATCTTCGCGATGTCGGGAGTGACTTCGTTGATCGCCGCGTAGTAATGAATCTGAAAGTGCTCAGTTTCCAGGACGCGCCATTGCAGGCGGTCGTACTGCACCTGATTCTGTCCGAAATAACCCTGTGCAGCGAGTGGCGCAGACAATGCGCTGGCTCCAACTGCAAGAATTGCGGCCCAACGGGCGCGAATGCGCATTACCGAGCTCCCCCTCTTCCTTCGTAGAGATCTACGGACTGGGCATCCCCCCACAATCGCTCAAGCTGAAAAAACTGGCGTTGGGTGGGATGAAAAACGTGCACAACACAATCGAGATAATCCAAAAGCGCCCAACGGCCCTGCGCCAACCCTTCGGTGAACTCCGTGACCACGCCTTCTTCCTTCAATCCTTCCAGAACGTGTGAAGCCACTGCACGAACGTGTGTATCCGAGGTACCCGTTGCAATAACAAAAAAATCAGTCATGTCCGTCACACCTCGCATATCCAGCACCACCAGATCGGTGGCTTTGAGCTCGCTTGCTAACGCTGCGGCTCGACGGGCAATTGGCTCACCAGGACTGGTGCGTTTCTGAATCATGAATTGCGGTTGGATGCTGGTGCAGGGAGACTGGAAGTTTGGTCGATGCTACCCCGAGCGAAAGGCGATTGTGCCTGATAAAGGCCGTATATCAATGGCGCCTCACACTCCCAAAGTCACAGTACGCCCACCCACCGGTGCAACACAATGCTCCGGCCCTTGTGTTCTGTCACAAAGACACGCTTTAAGCGCGGCACCCTAATAGCGGACCGCCTACGAAAAATCCCGCGCCTCATTTACATGAGACGCGGGACTTCGCGCGTGTGAATGCCGGCCGCGTAACGCGACCTCACAAGCAATTACTGTTTGATGATCCAAACCTTGATTTCGGGCTTCACATCGGCGTGCAGGCGAATGCCAACGCGATAAACCCCAAGGGTCTTGATCGGCTCGTTGAGCTCAATCTGGCGCTTCTCGACGTGGAAGCCCTGCGCCTCGAGCTGATGCGCAATGTCGGCCGTGGTGACGGATCCGAACAACTTGCCCTCTTCGCCAACACGTGCCGAAAACGTCACCGAGACTTCGGCCAGACGTTCGGCGATGGTGGATGCAGCGGCGCGACGATCATTTTCAGCCGCTTCGAGGCGGCTCTTTTCCTGAGCGATACGCTTCTTGTTGCCATCGGTGGCCATGAAGGCAAAGCCACGTGGCAACAGAAAATTACGGGCATAGCCCGCCGACACAGTGACGACGTCACCCGGATGTCCGAGCTTGTCGATGGCGTTGCGGAGGATGACTTCCATGTGAACTCCAGAACTTTCAGTGAGAGAGCGACTGGCAGAAGCGTTGGCGCTATCGCGCCTTCACACCCGCTCGAAAATCGCGCCATGTATCGCTTAGTCCGATACCGAAGCAGACAACGATGATCGTCATCAGCACCGGAGCTGGACCCAGCAGAGGCACCAGAATTACCAAACCAAGCAGCAGCGGTATCGCCACCCGATCGGAAATCCAACAACTCAACACGCCCGCACCACGAAGCGCATACAGCGCGCCGAAAAAGCAAAGCAGGTTGAGCCCTGCAACTCGGTATTGCGAAAGCAAAGGCATGAGGCCCACCACGGCACCGACCACGAGCCCCCATACGAGCTGGTCGTTGAATCTCAAATCGCGAATTGACCCAAGCGGCGGTCCAATGCGCGTGCGACTCAAGCGATGATACGAAGCCCAGCCCAACGCCAACGCCAACATGGATTCCAATGCGAGCAGCGACGGTGCCAACAGCACCAAGAGCGAACCCGCGCGAGTTTCCGATTCACGCTCCAGCCCTTCCAGTCGTCCAGCGAGCGTTTCGGCGCGGGCGGCCACACCTGGTAGCCTCGCCGCAAACGTTTGCCAAACTCCCGATTCGGTTCTGGCCTTCCACAACGCCAACGACTCGTCCAAACGCCGCTGATAATCTTCGTCGAGCATTTGAGCAGTGCGAACCAGCACCCCTGAAACTGCTTTTCCTGAAGCCAGTCCTGCGCCAGATACCGCCGCCGCCAGTGCAACCGAGGCCAGCGCGCGGCCGAGAAACGGACTGTTTCCCGAAGCCAGGCACACCAACCCGAAGGCCGCACTCAAAGCAATGGCCCAACCTCGAACGAAGGCGCCATAGCTGCTGAGTGGGAGCGGCACATGCCACAGCACCCAGCCGGTTAACACGAGCGCGAGTAGCGACAACCACAAGCGCCCTCCGGCCCACCAGCCAACTACGGTACATCCGGCCAATGAAACCAAGGCCAACAGCGCGAACTGTTCAAAGGGCAAAACCAGACGAACCACTGCGGCCGCGAGCGCCAATGCTGGGGGCCACGACGGTGCGAGCGTTACCAGCAGCACCACCGAAACCGCGACCACAAACCAACGCCACCCGCGTTCACGCGGCGCGGACATGTGCGTCACGCCCGCGCGGGTCACACTTTATCCTTGCAACCCCTTCACGTACGGCAACAAAGCGAGATAGCGGGCCTTCTTGATTGCGCGAGAGAGCTGGCGTTGGTGGCGAGCATCAACACCGCTCAGGCGGCTTGGGAGAATTTTGCCGTAATCCGTGATAAAGCGGGCAAGCATGCGATCGTCTTTGTAGTCGACAAAACGGATGCCGGCTTCGGTAATCGGGCAAGGCTTTTTCTGTCTGCGCATGTGTTAGTCCTCGTCGTCGTCGTCATCGTCATCCGAGCGGGCGCGCCGGGCGGCGAGCTCTTCTTCGGAGAGAATTGGGGCACCGAGCTCGTGCTCGAGCAACGACACGAGATACCGCACGACACCGTCTTCCAGCTTGAGCGCACGCTCAAATTCAGGCAGTACCTTGGGTTCGGCGTTGAATTTCGAGATGATGTAATAGCCGTTTTCATGACGGCCAATTTTGTAGGCCAGCGCGCGGCGGCCCCACATTTCGAGTTCCGCTGGTGCGGCCAGGCTTAACAGCCCTTGCAGTTTTTCCAGCTTCTCGGTGATTACCGCGTCATCGAGCGCGGAATCGAAGATGTACACGGCTTCGTAGCGCCGCGTTGGGTTGCGGCGAATCTTGAGCTTTGCCACTCGGCAATCCTCCCTTTGGACTTTGGCGCCCCCCGCAGTGCCGTTCCGCAGGAGGAGGGTGACGGAATTCGCGAGGCGAATCCGCTAGAGCCTTAAAAGCTAGACCAGTCGGGCTCGTGTGGCAATGCCTGTCCACGACCCCCGCTTGCCTAAGAGCGTCAACGCGAAGAACTTCCATTGCATGTGCGGACGATTCGGAATCGGTAACCCCGAGCGGCTCGATGGCTTCCTCTTTCGGCGCGCGTTTCCGGGCATTGGAGCGATGGCGCCGCGGTTCAATATCACGCCATCGGCTGACATCCCGATTGTGCTCTCGGTCAAGGGCGACATCGTGACGTCGGCCGCGCGCTGGGGACTCGTGCCGTCATGGGCGACCGATGCGGGCATCGGAACGAAGCTCGTGCAAGCGCGCGGTGAAACCGCTCACGAAAAGCCCGCGTTTCGCAGCGCATTGAAGTCGCGCCGAGCACTCATTCCCGCCGATTTGTTTTATGAATGGCAAGCCATTGAAGGACAGAAACTGCAACAACCGTGGTGCATTCGCATGAAGGAAGAAGCACCGTTTGCGATGGCCGCACTCTGGGAAACGTGGCTTTCACCCGACGCGATAAATGGTGAGGCACTCGTGACCTGCTGCGTGTTGACCACTTCATCCAATTACGCGCTTAAACACATACACCATCGCATGCCGGTCATTCTGCATCCGGATTTGTTTGAGCAATGGCTTGACCCAAAAACAAAGCCGGAAGTTGTGCGCGATTTTATTCGGCCGTATCCGCTCGACGGGTTGTTCGGCTATCAAATATCAACCTGGGTAAACAGCCCTGCGCACAACGATGTTCGTTGTATTGAACCCATTGATGGAATGAGCGCCGATGCAATTGCACAAATAACAGAAGATGCGAAACTGCAAACTGGCGCCAAAGCGAAACGCGTCGATAACGGGCAGATCGACGCGTTCGGATAACTGTCGCAATTCGGAATTTGTTACGGTTTGAGATGATCGCCGACTTTGTATTTCCTAAGGAACAGGTTGATTGATCCAACGGTGAGATCTGACGTGAGCTTCACCATCATGCGCGTTGAATCGTCGGTGATATAAACTTCGGCCTTGCTTTTCTCTCCGAAAATTCCTGCGGCTTTGATTTTTGGTTGCAGCACGATTGTCTTGAAAGTTCCGGCCGGAGTTTTCACTGTTTCGCGGCGTGCGACAAAAATCTTGATGGGATTTGCATCGGGCTTGAAGTAGCAGGGCAACGAATATGTTTTACCGACTTCAAATGGAAGTGTGCGCGCGAAATAGATCAATGATCCGTCATCGAGAGGCGATGCCACGGTAACTCGCTCTTCCAATTGATCTTCTTTCATCATGCCGCGTTCGGGAAAAATCTCGATGGTTTGCGATTTGCTGTGCCCGGTATAGCGCTGATCCTGATGAAAGCGGCGTGAGATAAGGGAGCTGGTGTCGAACCAGCTTTCAATCAGGATGTCAACAAAGAAAAACAGCTGCTTTCCTTTGATTGTCAGTGCTGTATGCCACGATGGACGACCACGCACGTCGGTAATGTCGCGCACTTCCATTGTGCCGGTACCAACCTTGAGCGCACTGAACTTGACGTCGTATTCCATTTTTTCGCCGACACCAAACGGCACCGACATCATTCCGCTGGCGGTTGCCGTTCCTGTCGCTCCGCACGCAATCGTTTGTTCGTCTCCAGGAACAACTGGCGGAGTCGCTGCGCCCTGCGCGCCAATCTGACCAGCACGTGTCGTCGCAATCGCAATCACAAATGCCGTGACGCACGCCCGCGCCAACCGAACGCGTCGAGTGCATTGACGAACACCCAATGTTGTGCTGCACACTACCGAATCCGACAAATCAGTTGCCATCTGGTTCACGCTGATCCGCTCGGCAGCCAACGCGTTCACGTTGCCCTTTGCGGGTGGAAGATCACCGAAACTACCCCGTACAATGCGAAAAGACCCCAAGGAGCAACTATATCCCACCGCGCATTTTTGAATATTGCCGTCACTACACGTTGAAACGAAACAACAGCACGTCTCCGTCCTGAACGACGTATTCCTTGCCTTCCGAGCGCACCGCACCTTTTTCTTTCGCGCCCTTCCATCCGCCCATGGAAACGAAATCGGTGTAGGCCACCGTTTCGCCACGAATGAAACCACGTTCGAAGTCGGTATGAATAACACCCGCGGCAACTGGCGCAGTATCGCCTTTGTGAATCGTCCATGCACGCACTTCCTGCTCCCCTGCAGTGAAATACGTTTGCAATCCCATCAAGTGATAACCCGCACGAATCAGTCGGTCCAAACCGGCCGACTCAATTCCCAACGACGCCAGAAATTCGCCGCGTTCTTCGGCCGACAATTCTGCGAGCTCCGCCTCGATTTTCGCAGAGAAGGGAACGATCTCAGCGTGTTCCCCTGCGACAGCAGCGCGTAGCGCAGTCAGATGCTTGCCCTCATCTCCCGCGAGTTCCGCCTCCGTGCAATTCGCGGCGTAAACAACTGGCTTCGCGGTTAGCAATTGCAATCCGGAAATGCGCGCTAACTCATCGGTCGTGAGTGATGCGCGCCAAATTGGGGTGCCGTCGGACAGCGCTGCGTATGCGCGCTCAAGCGAAGGTAATTCAGCCAGCGCATCCTTATCGGCCGACTTCGCGGAGCGCTTGACTTTATCCAGCCGCTTTTCGACAACAGCAAGATCGGACAGCGCGAGTTCGAGCTCGATGATTTCCTTGTCGCGCGCCGGATCGGGTTGCCCCATGACGTGCGTGACATCGGGATCTTCGAAGCAACGAATAACGTGAACAATTGCATCAGTTTCGCGAATGTTTTGCAGAAACTTGTTGCCAAGGCCTTCGCCGCTTGCGGCGCCTTTTACCAACCCGGCGATGTCAACGAATTGCACGACTGCGGGGAGCACGCGCTTTGGTTGAACGACTGCCGCCAAACCGGCCAATCGCGCGTCGGGCACTTCGACCATTCCAACATTCGGTTCGACCGTGCAGAACGGATAATTGGCGGCTTCGGCCTTGGCCGCCGTGAGCGCGTTGAAAAGCGTTGACTTGCCGACGTTCGGGAGTCCGACGATACCTAGCTTGAGCATGAGTTCAGTGAGCGATGGAACAGAGGCACGCACTCTGCGGCCATTGCTTCGTCAAGCTGTCGGAATTCGCCAGCACGCGATGCACGAATTCATGAAATATAGCAGCGGAATGCATAACAGACGCAGCACGGACTGCATCTCTTTCGGTTGAACTGGGGAGCCTGGCCGCGATTAGAAAGATTTCGCGTTGACTTCTTCTCGAGAAGCGATGCGAATGGGTTCCGCAACCGGCTGTCCAAGACCAAGCGCACTTGGTGCCGGTTTCGACAGCAACTGCGTGACAAAGCGCTGGCCTTCCGAAATGCGCTCGATTTCGACAGCAATTGCATCGACCGCTTGTTCGACACGCTCCATGCGCAAATCGGAATCGCGCCTTGCAACTGGCGCAGCAGGCCGATTTCCGCGCTTCCACAGAAAACGCGAGATGGAAATTGCGATGGGGCTCAGCACGAAAATCGTGAATACAATGACAATTGGAATCATATCATCCGACGAGATGCCGAACGGGTTGCTGCCGCGACCGAAGGGAGGTGGTGCCGACTGCGAAGTTCTGCTCTGCTCGGAAATTTTTCGCCCGACGACGTTAAGGTCTGACTCCAGCTGCAGAATGCGACCGTCGAGCTGGTTGATGTGCGCGATAACACCGTCTTGCGCCAGCGAATTTGTGCGTCGGAGGTCGTGTGCCAGATCTGCGCGCCGGTTCATGGAAGAAGTCATCTGCTTGCTTATTTCGCCGCGAAGCGAAAGCAGTGCTGACATGCTCATTCCGTCGAGCGATGCAAGCGTGACGGGAGCGCCAGCATCTGCACCTGCGAGGGCGGGAGCAACTGGCGGCAACTGTGGTTTTGGAACCGACGGAGTCGTCTGCATGGTAAAACCGTACGTCCTCGTCACTGAGGGAGTTCCAGCTATCGCCCGAGTGTGCTGACGGCCTTCGCAGGGCCTTCAGTTACCCAGACTTCGGCGGCGGTCACCAGACGACTGTACAATGACTCAACAATCTGACGCTCGTCGCGCGGCATTGCATGTAGCACGTAGTCCGACAAATCGCCAACGCTGCGATGCTCGTCAATGGGTTTGATGCCGACGCGAAGGCGCGCGTAGTTCGCCGTTTTGAGCTGTGCTTCAACGCTCTTCAAACCATTGTGTCCACCGGCGCTTCCGCTCGCGCGCAAACGATATTCGCCCAGAGGAATTGCTACTTCATCAACAACGATCAGCACATCGTTGGTCGCGTCGAATCCTTCGCGTCGTTGCATTGGGCGCAGCGCTTGTCCGCTCAAATTCATGAACGTTTGCGGTTTCATGAGCCGTACTTTTTTCGTGCCGACCAATCCGGTTGTCGACAAGCTGTCGCCATCGCGACGCCAGGCATCAAAATGCCAAACGCCCGCGAGGTGATCGACTACCCACCAACCGACATTGTGCCGGGTTGCCTCGTATTCGCGTCCGGGGTTGCCGAGTCCGACAATGACTTTCATGCGGGGTAAATGCGCGGGGCGCG
>JBDUAX010000197.1:0-8241 GCA_040004455.1 Gemmatimonadaceae bacterium | reverse complement strand
CAGGTGTATCCGCATCCGAAGCGTACGATCATTGCGGGACATTGGGCGAGTGAAGAGCAGGGGTTGAACGGTTCGCGCGCGTATGCGGAAGATCATCCGGAAATCATCAAGGGCTTGCAGGCGGTTTACAATCAGGACAACGGAACCGGCCGCGTGCAATCGATGTCGGCCACTGGGTTACCTGACATTGGTCCGCATTTGCGTGACTGGTACAGCAAGTTGCCGAGCTTCTACACCGACAGCATGAGTCACAATGCGGTGTCCTGGTCGCTGACTGATGCGGTTGCAGGCCCGCCGGGCGGCACCGACGGAACGATATTCGCATGCTTTGGCGCGCCGCACATTGGCTTTGGTGCGGTAGGCTGGAATTACAGCACGTACACGTGGCACACCAATCGCGATACCTATGACAAAGTTGTGTTTGATGATCTCAAGCACAATGCGACGCTGGCCGCGATGATGGCGTATCTCGCGTCGGAAGATCCCACTCTCGTCAAGCATGATCGGTCGACAAACGGAACGTGGCCGGCAGATTGTGGCAAAACCCCGCGCGTGACCAAGCCACGTTTGTAGTTCACCTGAGCGCGTGACAAGACGGGGCATTGACGTAAACGCGTTGATGCTCCGTTTTTTCATTCACCTTTCGCCATTCACAGAGGATTCCCCGTGTCCATCAATCGCCGTCGCTTTCTGGAAACATCCGCGCTCGGGGCCGGAGCACTCGCACTCGGCTGCACGCCGACCGGTGACAAGTCCACCGCATCGACCGGCTCTGCGGCCGGCGGCGATCACTCCGAATTACCTGCGGTCATTCGCGCACTCAAGCCAATGAAGGACGGTGTTGTTCCCATTTCTGATGATGAACGTAAAGCGCGCATTGCGAAAGCGCAGGAGTTGATGGGGCAACAAAAAATCGACGCAATTTTCATGGAAGGAACGACAAGTTGTTTTTATTACACCGGCATGCGCTGGGGGCAAAGCGAGCGCACGTTTGGTGTCATCATTCCAGCGGTCGGAAAAATTGCGTACGTGTGTCCGGGTTTTGAAGAAGATCGCGTTCGCGAATTGTGGAAACCAGTTTTTGGTGACGAGATTCGCGTATGGCAGGAGCATGAGAGTCCGTATGAGGTGATTGTTGGAATTGTAAAGGAGCGCGGCATCAAGAATCGGCGCATTGGTGTTGAGGAACGCGTGCGGTTCTTCATCGCCGACGGTATTCGCAGAGCCGCCGGCGGCATGGACGTTGTCGATGCAACACCAGTCACGATGGGCTGTCGCGTCATAAAAACGAAGTCGGAAATCGCGCTGATGCAGCATGCAAACGACGTGACCATTGCGGCGTACAAGGCCGGGTTGCAAACGCTTCGCGACGGCATGCCGCAAGGCGAGCTCACTCGCAACATCGAAGCCGCCTTCAGCGCACTCGGCTACAGCGGAGACGTGAGTGTGCAATTCGGAAAATGGACTGCACTGCCGCATGGCAGCTCAACACCGCAAACGCTCAAGGTAGGGGACGTGGTGATGATCGACGATGGTGTGAAATGTGAGGGTTACGTTTCTGACATCACGCGCACTGTTGTATTCGGCAAGGCAACACAACGTCAAACTGATGTGTGGAACGTAGAACTCGCTGCGCAAACTGCCGCATTCAATGCAATCACGATTGGCGCAACCTGTGAGAGTGTTGATGCTGCTGCGCGCGCTGTGATTGAAAAAGCGGGTTTCGGCCCCGCCTACAAAGTGCCCGGCTTACCGCATCGCACCGGTCACGGAATGGGGCTCGATGGTCACGAATGGACAAATTTCGTGAAGGGAAACAAAACGCTTATTGCTCCCGGCATGTGCTTCAGCGATGAACCAACCATCGCAATTCCCGGTGAATTCGGCATTCGTCTCGAAGATGATGTGTACATCGGTGAGGACGGCGCGCATTGGTTTTCGAAGCAGAGCATTGCAATCGATCAACCGTTCGGCTGATCGTAATTCACCGCTCACAAATTATTTCAACGAATTGAAAATTCAACCAAAGAGGCATACTGAATTCTCTATTCTCTATTCTCTATTCTCTATTCTGAATTCTTCGCAGGCAAAAGCTCCCGGCTAACAGCTGTCTAAGCTGTTAGCTGGCACCTTTAGTTCCATTATTTTTGGGGCGCATCGTAGTCGCTCAACCCGTCAAACAGCTCTCTGCAACTCAGCCAGCTAATCAGCTTGCCGTTGCCGTTGCAGTTGCCGTTGCCGTTGCCGTTCGCCCTTGCCGTTCGCCCTTGCCGTTAAAACGCCTCCGCCCTCGCCGTCTCCCACGCTTCCGCCATCCCACCACTCACCACACTCCCGAGCAGCGCCCCCGACTCCGTCGGTGGGTACAATTCGTGATAACTCCGGATCTCCATACTGTTCACCCGTTTCATAATGAACCACGGCTTCAACTCACTCGGCCTGCTCAATCCCGCAGCGCCAAGCACCTCAAAGAAACTCTTCACCGTTTCCGCGTGGTACCGCGTTACGCGCGTGGCTTTATCACCAACGTGCAACCCCTTCACAAGTTCCGGATTCTGCGTCGCAACGCCTGTCGGACACTCGTTCGTATTGCATCTCAACGCTTGAATGCATCCAATTGCAAACATCATCGCGCGTGCGGCGTTACACATATCCGCACCCAACGCAATCTTTGTCGCCATCTGAAAGCCCGTATTGATTTTGCCTGAAGCGATAATGCGAATGCGATCGCGCACCCCCGCGCCAATCAGCGCGTTGTGAACGAACGACAACCCTTCGTTGAGCGGCGTTCCCACTGAATCAGAAAACTCGAGCGGCGCTGCACCGGTTCCCCCTTCGCCACCATCAACCGTGATGAAGTCGGGTGTAATTCCGGTCGCCAGCATCGCTTTTACTATTCCCAGAAATTCGTGGCGTTTTCCAACGCAGAGCTTGAATCCAATCGGCTTGCCGCCGCTGGCGTCACGCAAAGTCCTTACAAACTGCAGCAACCCCGTTGGTGTTGAGAACGCTTTGTGCGCCGGTGGAGAAATCACATCATGCCCCATTTCAACGCCGCGAATTTCCACGATCTCACGCGTCAATTTCTGCGCGGGAAGAATTCCGCCGTGTCCGGGTTTCGCGCCTTGCGACAATTTGATCTCGATCATCTTCACGTTCGGCAACGTCGCGCGCTTTGTGAATTCATCGATGTTGAAATTTCCGGATTTGTCGCGACAGCTGAAATAACCCGTGCCGATTTGCCAGATGACATCGCCACCCGGCTCGAGGTGATACGGACTCAACCCGCCTTCGCCCGTGTTGTGTGCAAAATTTCCCGCCTTCGCTCCTGTGTTGAGCGCGAGCACCGCGTTCTTGCTCAAGCTACCGTAACTCATTCCCGAGACATTGAAAACCGATGCGGAGTACGGTTGTTTGCAATCGGGCCCACCGACCAACACGCGCGCTTGTTTTGGATCGGCGTGCACGGGCGCGAGTGAATGATTGATCCACTCGTAACCAGCAGCGTACACATCGCGCTGCGTTCCAAATGGCAGCGTGTCGACGTCGCCTTTGGCGCGCTGATAAATCACTGCGCGATCGTTACGACTGAATGGTTTGCCGTCGGTATTTGACTCGACGAAATACTGATTGATTTCCGGGCGAATTTTTTCGAACAAATAACGCACGTGCCCAATGACGGGAAAATTGCGTCGAATGGCCTGTTTGGTTTGCAGCATGTCGGCGATTCCGCGCACGATGATCGGTAGAATCACGATCAACGACCACAGTACCGGCGGCCAGAAGTAGGCGGCGGCCAACACCGCGATAGTCGTGGCAGCGCTTAAGGCGACGAAGACTTTTCTCATGTACAGATTATCGACCGCATTACTGAAAAGCGCCAAAATGGGCCCAATGTGTCACGGGAGCTATTACGGGGCGGGCATTTCTGCGCCTTGGGCGAGAGTCGACTAACCAATTGGGGTCAGAGTAAACTCGGTCTCAGATAGCGCTAACTCATTTTGTAGCAACATCTTGGGTGTTCACATTGTCGAGTTGGGGGAGAATGAAACCGAATTGCGGTCACTCGCCGGCGATCTAAGCCAGGAACCGAACCCGATCATCCGCACTCGGCAACCGACAAGCGTCACGTCGCCCGAACACCCGATACCGGAACCTCGCAAATGTCCGATACCCCCTGTCGCGCAGAAATCGCGGAATAATTTGAAGCACAACGCCAAACACACGCCAAATCCCGCCAACATATTTCGCCAGCAACACAATTGCGTCCGAGTGAAACGAAATATTTTCTGCATCATCAGTCGTCGCTGGTTCTACGAGAATGATCGAATCGATCGTGCGTAACTCAGGATGTCGCTCGAAGAACTCCTGGGCAAAGTCGCCTTGCAACGGCGCAAACCGAAGCGTGCGTCGGTTGTCGCGCGCGAGAATGAATTGCACGGTGCCATCGCAGAATCCGCACAGTCCGTCATACAGCATCACTGCGTCGTTTCGAATTGCCGTCATGACATCACAAGTCGCTGCTCTATTTGACTACAACGTCCGGCGACAAGTGCGTCTGCGGCGGCACCTTCAACCACCGCGCAACCGATGCCGCCCCGCCGTGCTGCACGAGATACGCCAACACACCAACGCGCAACAATCGTCCCGTTGTCAGTGCATCGAGAAATGACCACCACGGAACATTGAAGGCGCCCGATGCAACACTTGTGAGCTTTGTTGAAAGCGGACTCATTGTGCTCGCAAATATCGCAAGCCAGCCATAGCGATCAAGCAAGGTATGCATGCTTTGCAATTCATGCGCACCAACGCCCAACCAACTCGCAACAGGTCCGGACAATTGCGATAACGCCGATGCGCCAATCCAATACAACGCCGTGCTGCCAATGATCAATCCTGCGGCCGACGCCAATCCCAGTCGATACGCGCTCTTTGGCTTCGCCAGCGCCAATGGCAAAAAAAACAGATCAACAAAACCGGGAATGCACGTTGCTTGCAACAATCCCCAGCCAAACACCACGCTGTTCGCCCACCCCGCGTTTGCCCATTGTTCAAGCTTGAAGAACACGCGCTGCAATCTCGTTGGTGCAGCGATTGCTTCAGGTTCAAAAAAGGGTGTACCACTGGGCATCAACTATGCGACGCCCAACTTGTCGAGATCTTCCTTGCCGATTACGACATTCCACGGAATGAGCTCGTATTGCGCGAGCGCGCGATGGGTGAACGGATCGTTGTCGCGAATTTTGTCGAGTGCGGCAATGACATCGCCGCCATCGGGAACGCGGAGCAGTAATATGCCGCCAGAACGCGGATCAACGGGACCTGACGCCAATAGCGTTCCGTCGGCCTTCAAAGCGCGGAGATACGCACGATGTTCGTCAACGTGTGGCTCGATTTGATCGAACGCGCGTCGGTAGCGGATCATGGCGATGGCGTACATGTCGGAGGCGTGAGTGTGAATGGTGGAGACCTGTGTCATTCAAAAACTAAACTGCAACCGCCAAACGCGGATCTTGCGGATCACGCCGATTGGTTCGTTGCCTGCTATGAAGTCTGGTGCCGCGTGGCAAAGAACAGCAAGTCGCGGGTTAACTGCAGGCCATGATTTGCTCCCAGTTGAACGAGAGGCCGTAAGCGTGTCGCCAAACTGCTTTAAATTGAAAAACGAAATCATAACCCTGCGAATTGCGGCTGGTCGCGCGCCGCGATCGATTCGCGTCTGTTGTTTATCCGCGTTTCGCTTTTAATTTCCACGCTCCGCACTCGATACACGGAACGAACCAATCCGCGTGATCCGTTAAATCCGCGTTTCGTTGTTGCTTTTCCTCTGGCGATCTTACGACACCGTCGCGAACAACTCCTGCGCTGCAACGAGTGCATTGCACAGCGCATCCACGTCAGCACTGTCGTTGTAGACGTAGAAGGACGCCCGGGCCGTCGCACTCACACCCATGCGACGCATCAATGGTTGCGCGCAATGGTGTCCGGCACGCACGCACACACCGTGCTGATCAAGAATGGTTGCCAGATCATGCGGATGCACATCGGGAATTGCGAAACTCACCACACCGCTACGACGCTCAGGGGGCGGTCCATGAATCTCCGCGCCAGGAACATCCGCAAGTTTACGCAACGCATACTCAAGCAACGATTTCTCATGCGCACGCACGTTGTGCATGCCGAGTGACGCAAGATAATCCGCAGCAGCACCCAGCCCAACAGCGTCCGCCGCGTTCGGTGTTCCGGCCTCGAACTTGTGCGGCAACGCATTCCACGTGCTGTCAAAATCGTTCACCCACTCAATCATGTCACCACCAAATTGATACGGCGACATCGCTTCAAGCAGCGCACGCTTTCCCAGCAATCCGCCGATACCCATTGGCCCGAGCATTTTGTGGCCGCTGAACGCGTAGAAATCGACACCAAGTTCGTCGAAGCTCACACTCAAATGCGGCGCCCCCTGCGCACCATCAACCATCAATACGGCATCCGACTGCGATCGCACAATTTTCACCGCATCAGCAATGGGCGTAATCGCGCCAACCGCGTTCGACACATGCGTGATGGCAACAAGTTTCGTTTTGCGACTGACAAGCGCCCGCAATTGATCGAGATCGATTTCCAGCGACGACGTAAGCTCAACGACGCGCAACGTTGCGCCTACACCCAACGCGAGCTGCTGCCACGGAACGAAATTCGCGTGATGCTCAATGGCGCTTACGATGATTTCATCGCCTGCCTTAACATTCGCTCGGCCCCACGCTGTCGCAACGAGGTTGATCGACTCCGTGGTTCCACGCGTGAAGATCAGCGTGTTCGAATCGGCCGCTCCGAGAAAATTCGCCACCTTCACTCGCGCATCGTGATACGCGTCCGTCGCCGCTGCCGATAGCGCATAGGCGCCACGGTGCGGATTTGCATTCACCGTCTCATAGAAACTCCGCTGCGCGTCGAGCACGCTTTTCGGCTTCTGCGAAGTCGCCGCCGAATCGAGATAGTGCAACTGGCGTTGTGCTGCCAACAGCGGGAAGTCCGAACGCGGCGCCAGTGATTTAAGACGCATCGGCGCATCGGAACTCGACAAGCTGTTGTCTCCGCCACCGTGCGACTTCGACAAAATGCTGTTCATCATGATTTCTCCAGAAACTTCGTCGACCGTTACCGAATGGTGTTTATGGCGATTTTGAATCGACCTGCATCGTTTTCAATTGCCGAGGCCCAACGAACACGTCGCCGCCGATGATGCGTACTGCATACATCTGCAAGTCATCTGTAGCCGGCCCCTGTAAAACCTGCCCCGTTTTGCAATCAAATTGCGCCCCGTGCCACGGACACTCGAGTATGCACGGAGCAACAAGATCGCCACCCGACAATGGAAAATCGCGATGCGGACAACGGTCAACCATCGCGTACACGCTCTCGCGATCGCGCACCAGGCACAACATTTCGCCATCGGGCATGCGAACGGAATGCGGTACACCAGCTGGTACATCTGAGAGTTGCGCCGCGCGCCGAAAACTGAATTCACTCACTATGTCATAACTCGTCAGGAACTGCGCAGCGCCAACTGCAACTCACTCCGTGCTGACTGGCGTGTCGGCAGTGGTGCTATCCAACGCCGCTTGCAACGTGTGCCACGCCAACGACGCGCACTTCACGCGCACCGGAAAGCGAGACACTCCGGAAAACACCACGAGCTGACCAAGATCGGGACCGGTGCTCCGGTCCTGTCCTAACACCATCGCATGAAAGCGATGAAACAACGCATCGGCATCTGCACGCGATTTGCCTTTCACTGCGGCGGTCATGAGCGAGGCAGATGCACGAGAAATAGCGCAGCCGTGCCCCGTGAACTTCACTTCGCGAATCACATCTTCGTCCATCACCAGCTCGATCTGCACATGATCACCACACAGCGGATTCTTACCTTCGGCGCGATGATCAGCGCCTTCAAGTTCCCCGTAATTGCGCGGTTTGCGGTTGTGATCGAGTATGACTTCCTGATACAACTCCTGTAAGTCAGACATACGTTCGCTCGCTTATCGATCGACGGCTGAAGCAACCGTCGGCGCACCTGTATATCGCGCCAGCGTCATGCGCTCCAGCTCTTCGCGCACCGCGTCGTTCTCAATCGTCTCCAGTACGTCGGCCGCAAACGCATACATCAGCAACTGACGCGCCAACGTTGCACCGACTCCGCGACTCTTGAGATAAAACAAGGCCATCTCGTCAATGCGCCCA
>JBDUAX010000606.1:0-2470 GCA_040004455.1 Gemmatimonadaceae bacterium | reverse complement strand
GTGGTCGGAAAGGAACTCCGAATTGATGGCGCGCCGCACACGATCATCGGCGTATTTCCGCCGCAGGCAAATTTTCCGTCGGATGTCGCAATGTGGTTGCCGCTGCGTGGCAATCCGCAACAACAGGGGGAGAGCTATTCCTCAGACGGCATCGGCCGGCTCAAGGCGGGCGTGACGTTGACGCAGGCTGAACAGAGTCTGCTCGACGCCCACGCTTCAATTTGGGCAACGAAGGATACGTCGCATACAGTCTCGCCTCGTGTGGACGATTTGCGTGAGCGCTTCGTAGGTGACTTTGCCATCGCAGGAAAAGCCCTCGCCATTTCGGCGGCATTTGTTCTGCTCATCGCTTGTGCGAACGTCTGCGGCACCATGCTTGCGCGCTCCATTGCTCGCCGCAGGGAAATCACCGTTCGCGTTGCACTCGGTGCCAGTGCGAGCCGAGTTGTTCGGCAGTTGCTGACTGAGAGTTTGACCCTTTCAATTGTGGCAGGAGTGTTTGGAACGGCGCTTGCACAGTTTGCGCTGTTCTCGCTGTTACGTACGAACAGTGACTTGTTGCCCGTCTGGGCACGCCCTTCAGTCGATGTGTCGTCGGTGCTGTTTGCGGTTTCGATTGTTGCAACAACGACGCTGCTGTTTGGTTTGGCACCGGCTCTGCAGTTGCGCAGACATGTTCGGAACGACGCGGCCTCGAGTGCCTCGCGTGTTGCGGGTTCAGTTCCTGAGCGACGCGTTCTCAACATTCTGGTTTGCACTGAAGTCGCGCTGGCGGCAGTGCTTCTTGTGAGTGGTGGGTTGCTGTTCCGTACGTATCAATCCATGCGCGAAGTGAAACCCGGATTCAGAACCGAAGGTGTTGCGACGTTCCGCGTTTCCCTTCCGCAGTTCACGTATCCCAATGGATCCGCGCAACTGCAGCTCTACAATCGGTTGCTCACGCGATTGGTGGCAATTCCCGGCGTTGATCATGTTGGTGGAGTGAGTTGTTTGCCATTCAGTTGCCATCTCGGAAACTTTTTTCGCGCGGAGAATGCGCCGCCGCCCAAACAGGACGCTTCGAATCCCGTGATGCTCTTGCGTGTCGCGTCGCCAGACTATTTCGTAACAATGGGAATTACGCTTCGCAGTGGTCGGTTCTTTCGCGACGGAGAGGGGGGCGCCGCTGGAGCAACGCGCGTCGCTGTTGTCAATCAACAATTCGCAGACCGGTTGTGGCCGGACGCAAATCCAATTGGCAGGCGCTTCGAGTTTAGCGGGGACACACCAAATCAGTGGGTTACTGTTGTTGGCGTCGTCAACGACGTGCGTCACTACGGATTGGCGAAACCGATGACCGAGGGGTTGTATTTATCAACCACGTCGATCGATTCCACGAGCGGTTGGCGTTCGCTGGGTTTTGCCGTTCACACCAAAAACAGCGCCGATGATATTCTGCCCGCATTGCGCGCGGCGGTGCATGACGTGGATTCAGAACTACCCGTCTTTGAATTGCAGACGATGAGCGCGTCGCTCGAGCGCTCAATGTCGAAACAGCGATTGATGGCGTTTGCGTTGATGGTGTTCGCAACTGTCGCCGTTGCCCTGGCTGTTGGTGGTATTTATGCGGTGTTGTCGTATGTCGTTGGCCAGCGCCGGCGCGAGATTGCAATTCGCATGGCACTCGGCGCGCGCAGTGAGCAGGTGCTGTTGCTCGTCATGAAACAAGGAATGCGTTTGGTAGTGATCGGACTTATCATCGGCGTTCCGATTGCGATGGGAGTGTCGCGCGCGATGAGTTCATTGTTGATTGGAATCTCCGCTCGCGATCCGATGATTTTCTTTCTTGCAACGCTGTTGTTAACCGGCGTTGGCGCACTGGCGGCGATGATTCCCGCGCTTCGCGCCTCGCATCTTGAACCGAAGTCGGTGCTGGCTGAAAATGCTTGAGGGGATTGGGGTCTGGTTCGGAACCCGACCCGAACCTGACCCCGAACCTGACCCTGAACCTGAACCTGACCCAGAAGAACCTACTCCGCGCGCATGCTCGTAAGCGGATCGACCCGTGTTGCGCGCGATGCGGGGGCGAGGCACGCAATGGCCACGACTAATAGCAGTGCAAACGAAACGGCGAAGTAGGTGGAGACGTCCATCGGCGTTACGCCGTAAAGCATTCCCGCCAGCAGTTTCCCGCCGGCAACAGCTCCAGCGACACCGAGTATCAACCCAAGCGTCGACCAGGTAAAACCCTCGCGCACAACGAGCATCAACACGCTTGCGGGCGTAGCACCAAGTGCGAGGCGCACACCGAATTCGCGCGTACGTGCGGTGACGGCGTAAGCGAGCACTCCGTAAATGCCGACTGCGGCCAACAGCAGTGCGACTGTCGCGAATGATGAGGCCAGACCGAGAGCAAAACGCCGTGGTGCGAGACTCGAGCCGACAATGTCTTCAAGCAATCGCACATTGCGAACGGCCAGTTGCGGATCGT
>JBDUAX010000196.1:0-8259 GCA_040004455.1 Gemmatimonadaceae bacterium | reverse complement strand
CAATCGCTTACACCTACAGGGCACGAGGTCCTGTTGATTGACGGGAACACCCATACGCCCCAATTCAGCAATCACCAATTCCAGTTTGTCGAGCAGCGGCTCTTTCAGTACGAGATACTTGGGCCACACGCGGATCTGATCGTGCGTGAGAAAATCATTCAGCGTGAAATGCTCGGAGACTCGCGTGAACTGATTGGCAGCGGAAACTTCGATAAACCCTTCGGGATTGTTGTACGCAACACTGCGTGCGGCGCGCTTTTCCGACGGGAAGAATCCGATTTTGTACGCGCCAATGCGTCCGGCTATTTTATCGGCGAACGGATGCAACGTGATAAAGTGAAACGGCTCAGCCGAATCGTCTGTGTGCGTTGCGTAGAGACCCGGCTGCGTTGACGCTGTGTCACCAAAGAGCTCGCGCAAAATGGGCAGGGACATTGACCGCGCGCGCGACACAAAGCTCACGCGCAGTTTCTTGCTGCGACCCAGCAATGACTCCCCAAGCACCAATTTCGCGAGCAACGGCGTGGTGCGCACGGTAGCCGCAGCGTTTGTTGAATCGTTCATGCGCACGTTTGAACGCACAGCCCTCGCTTCCCCGATGCGCGGCATGAATGCGGCGCCAAAAACGGTTAGCGAAAGAACAGTCGCGATGACGGCGGCCGACTGCTTCGGGCGATGTTTCCGACCAGATGCGGCTGACGTTTTCGTTTCGTTCAAATTGTGCGGGGTGAGTTCGGTCACGACACCATGATGAGGATGCAGGATTGCATCCTGGATAGACGACTGAAAGCGCTGGAGGGCTCGCTTTGCCAGGGGGGCGATGACAGCTGGCCGCGCTCAGAACAGACCGATGAAGTTAATCAATCAGTCTTCGAGTCAAGCAAAGTCGTACCTATTATCGGCGAAAAAGTTCGAGCAGATCGAGAATTGGAATGCCCGCGGGTTGACTGCGTCCGCTTCGTACACGAGCTGTAATGTTGATGCTACTTAGGGCCGGCAGTGCTCGAGCCGCCGTCACCAGAGAATCAGGTACCGCGAGATAGAGGATGGCGCGCTCTTTTCCGGGCCCGCGCGCCAGCAAATAGGGCTCGCCGTTGAGCTCCCGGCGCAGCGCATCCCCTAGCTGGTAGGAGAGCGCTTCCACCGACCAGTGCACGATTTTCCCCTTGTTTCCATCGGGATCGGCGCGAAGATCGGCTGCCGTGATGCTCCCGGCCGCATGCGCTTCGGCGTCGATGAGGTCTTTGGACGGAACCCACCCCTCTACTCTCACTCGCGTCCAGCCATTTTCGCTGGCAAGTGGGGTGACGAGCGTTCCCGTGGGAAGCGTCAGCAGGGCGTCTCCATCAGGGCCCTTTCGGAGGCTCGATTGGATGCCGGTTTCCAGAGGAGAGCCAGGCACTTCGACCAGGGCGGCCTTTCCGATCATGCTCGTCGGAGGAGCCGAAGCGGACTTTTGTGGGGCAGCCTGGGCGGCGGGAGCTGCGGCCGCAGGCTTTACGGTGGTGGGGGTCGCTTCCGTGGGTTTTGCCGCCACGAACTTGGAAAGGCGACTCTTGTCGACCCAAATGGGTCTGCTGATCGCGACGAATGTGCCCGATTTCTCTCCGGGGAAAACAGTAGCTCCTTTTCGCAGTTCGGCGAGTGCCGGGGCTTTCTCGGTCGCGCCGTCGCGTAGGGTTCCGCCAGCGGCACCGATCACGGTTCGTGACTTCGGAGCGACTGCCAACAGCTTTGCGTCGACGAAACCATTGATGTGCAGGCGAACCGCTGTGCCGAGCACCGCTTCTACCTGACCGTCGAAGGTGCGACTCAGGACACCAATGACGTCACCCGTTGGAGTCGTTCGCAGCGCCGACCCGGAGAGCACGCGGACGCGCTCACCCCGTTTCTGCGCAAGCGATTGGGACGGAGTCGCCAGCTCGTACGCGAATAACCCGGCCATCGCGCAAGACGCCAGAAGCGCGCGCTGATAAAGAACCGCGAGTCGGGTCAGAATGCGGCTTCGAGCAAATGCAAAAGCCACGGGTATTTGTTGGTGACGTATCACAAGGGGAGTAGATTGCGCTCCGAAGCGCAGTGAGAACGTATTGCGGAACGTATCGCCGAACCCGAACCGAGCAAGGATGTCATCGACAGTCGCGCGGCCTGTAGCACTGATCATCATGGACGGTTGGGGTTATCGGGAAGATCGAACGGCGAATGCAATTGCGCTGGCGAATACACCGAACTGGAATGAGTTGTGGAAGCATCCATCGCGGACATTGCTCACCGCGTCGGGTCGCGCGGTTGGTCTCCCCGAAGGTCAAATGGGGAACAGTGAAGTTGGACATCTGAACCTGGGCGCCGGGAGGGTTGTAATGCAGGATCTGGTGCGCATTACCGCAGCAATTGAAGACGGCAGTTTTTTCACGAATCCGGTTTTGCTCGACGCCTGTCGCGTTGCAAAAGAAAATGGATCGACGCTGCACTTGCTCGGACTACTCGGCAACGGCGGCGTTCACGCGTTTGATAAACATCTATTTGCCCTGCTCGATCTCGTTCAGCGTCAGGGAGTGAAAAAGGTCGCGCTGCACGCGTTGCTGGATGGTCGCGACACGCCTCCCAGGTCGGGACTCGAGTTTCTCAGAGAAACTCTGGAGCAATGCGAAGGGCGGGCGCAATTGGCGTCATTGAGTGGCCGGTATTATGGCATGGACCGCGATAATCGCTGGGAGCGTGTCGGGTTGTGGTACAAGGCCGCTGTGCAAGGCAATGCACCCCATGTGACCGACGCGCTGGCCGCAGTGCAACGTTCGTATGACGAAGGTGTGTCAGATGAATTTGTGAAACCCATGGTGATGACAGATGCGAGCGGAAACGCTGTTGCTCCGATGAGGAGCGGCGATGTGCTCATATGTTTCAACTATCGATCCGATCGCATGCGCGAGGCATTGCGCGCATTGACGTTGCCCGACTTCAAGGGATTTGAAACTGGTGAACGACCGAAGTTGCACATTACGACGATGACGCATTACGACGACGCGTTTGCGTTTCCGATTGCGTTCACCGTTCAGTCGATGAAGGAACTGGTTGGGGAAGTGATCTCGAACGCGGGATTGACGCAGCTACGCACCGCGGAGACGGAAAAATATCCACACGTGACGTTCTTCTTTAACGGCGGCCGTGATGAGCCGTATCCGGGGGAAGATCGTGCATTGGTGCCGAGCCCCAAAGTTGCAACGTATGATTTGCAACCCGAGATGAGCGCGAGCGGCGTGTGCGACGCGCTGTGTGACTCGCTCGCAAATCGCAAGCACGATTTCATGTTGTGTAATTTTGCGAACACCGACATGGTTGGCCACACCGGGTCAATTCCCGCAACGATCAAGGCAGCCGAAACTGTTGACGCGTGCCTCGGTCGAATTTTAGTTGCCGCGAAAGCCGGCAATGCACAACTCATCATCACGGCTGATCACGGGAACGCCGATGTGATGGTCGATCCGGTCACTGGTCAGCCGCACACGGCGCATACAACGAATCCCGTTCCACTGGTGATCATCAATGGTGATCACGCGCTCAGAAGTGGCGGTGCGCTGTGCGATGTTGGGCCAACAGTGTTGCGCATGCTGGGTCTCGAACTTCCGCCCGAAATGAGTGGTCGCGATTTGCGTATCACTTCCCTTTCTTCCTGATCTCATGATTCGTTTTACCCGCTCATACACGGCCAACGGTTTCATAGGCGCTGCTGTCATTGCGTCGGCGACTCTTTCGCTTGTTACTGCGTCAGCGAACGCGCAGGTTGGTTACACGCCGTCAAAAAGCCCTTACGAAGATTTGAAACCAACTCAGGATTTGACGCTCTTCTTTGGCCGGTTTGGGTCGAGCCCGGGAATCGCCGGTGTGTTGTCGAAGCCTTCGTTATTTGGAGGCGCGCGCTACGACGTTCCGGTCGGCGGGCCAGCGTCACTTTTCGCCCGGTACGTTTTCGTGCCGAGCGAGCGTAACTATTTGTTGCCGTCGAATACAGCAGCGAATCGTTTTCTTGGTTCGGTCAACACAACAACAAACGTTGCTGACGTTGGTCTTGCCATTGCACTCACTGGACGCAAAACCTATCACCGTTTCGTGCCGTCACTGCAAGGCGGTTTTGGAATTGCAATTGATCCGACGAAGCCCGATACGGGGCTCTACAAATTCGGATCGAAATTCACCATTACGTACGGCGCGAATCTGCATTACATCTTTCGCAATGGATGGGGCGTGCGTGCCGATGCAACCAGCTACTTCTGGCAGAATTCGTACCCTGACGGCTATGCGATTACCGGATTGGATACGACTGCGGTGCTGAAAAGCACGAACGATCGCACGGGCTGGAAAAGCAACTGGGCCTTCACGCTTGGATTTACCATTCCCATCGTTCGATAGCGTCGAGAGGCACGCACAACATGGCGCGTACGTCCCTCACTCGGCGCATTCAATTTTCGGCGGCGCATCGGTATCGGCGTTCGGATTGGAGCGACGCCGATAATGTCGCGGCGTTTGGTGCGTGCGCGCATGTGAATTTTCACGGGCACACATACACCTGCGACGTAACGGTGACTGGGCCGATTGACGATGTGACTGGTTTTGTTGTTGATCTGGGATTGTTTGATCTCATTCTGCAGCGCGAAGTGCGTGGACGTTTTGACCACAAGAACATCAATCTCGACGTGCCGGAATTCGGTGATGGGAAATTGATACCGTCCGGTGAGAATCTGGCGCGATTCATTGCAGGTGTTGTGCAGGTCGCGCTGGCGCAGACAACGGCGCATGTGCTGCGTGTGCGCGTGGCGGAAGACGCGACGTTAAGCAGCACCTACGAGGCGGAGCAATGAGCGTGCGCGCGTGCGGCATTCCTGCGACGGTCGCCGCGCTCCTTACTGTGGCATCTTGTCGCACCGTTGCGCCCAGAGCCGAACCGACAGCTACTTCAGCTCCGACAACCTCGGCGGCTTCTCCGCCGCCAACGCGCGCATCGTCACCACCGATTGGTGCGGTGCCACCCACGACGGCGCGGCTTGAGCCGCAGAAGTTGCCGATGCCGAGTATCGACCCGTTGCGTGTGATGCAGCGGTTTCGCAGCAGTGTGGACTCGATGGTGAACGACGCGCAGTTTGCGAGCGCTCATTGGGGAATTCTGATTGTTGATCCCGAACGCGCGGACACGCTGTATTCGCGCAACGCCGACAAGTTGTTCATGCCGGCGTCGAATCAGAAAATTATTACAAGCGCGGTGTCGTTAGCACAGCTTGGCGCGGATTATCATTGGCGCACTCCGGTGTTGTTGCGTGGTGAAGCCAAAGGTCACACGTTTGTTGGCGATGTGTTGGTAGTCGGAACCGGTGACCCGACTTGGAGCGACGCGATGCGGAACGGCGAAGCAATGACGGCGTTTGCGCCGATTGCGGACGCCCTGAGTGTTCGCGGCATTACGAAAATCGAGGGGAAGTTAATTGCAGAAGGCAACGCATTCAGCGATGCCACGACGGGATTCGGTTGGGCGTTTGACGATTTTGATTCAGCGTATAGTGCGCCGACGGATGAACTGTTCTTCAACGAAGGGTTTTTTACGCTAACTGCTCGGGCGGGAAAGAAGGTTGCCGGCCTATTGACTGTTGCAACGAGTCCGACAAAAGCGTTTCCGAAGATTGTAGTGCGTGCAGTATCGCGTGAGCGCACGGATACCCTGGTGGGTAAACGTCCATTCGAAGTACAATGGGATTCCACGGCCACTGTTGTGGAAGTGACCGGTACGCTGCCATTGGGTGATAGCATTAGCGTTGAGGTTCCATATCGACATCCCAATGACGCGGTGCTGGCTGCGATTGGTGAAACGTTGACAGCTCGGGGCATTTCAATAGTTCCACCGAGGGTTGCGAAAACAGTACGCAAAATCGTCGAGCGCGAAACGGCTTTGACGAAAACGGCTTCGACGCATGCAGCAGACACGCTGGTGATATTGAACTCGCCGCCGCTGAGTGACGCCCTCAAGCGCATGGACAAGCCATCACAGAATCAATTGGCCGAATTGTTCTACAAAACCACTGCCCTTGAAAAAACCGGCGTGGGTTCGGCCGACAGCGCGCGTGCCGTTGTGCAGCGCCAGTTGGGCGCGTGGGGAATTCCCTCCGAAGGAATCGCGGTCCGTGACGGCAGCGGGCTTTCGCGCCACGACTACATCGCGCCGCGCACGTTGGTTCGCGTACTCGACGTCATGCGGACTTCGTCAACGTTTGAGGCGTTTTACACGGCGCTTCCAATTGCCGGTGTCGATGGCACGATTGCGAATCGCATGAAGGGAACTGTTGCGGCCGGCAACGTCCACGCGAAAACGGGCACCGTTGACAAGGCGCGTTCGTTGTCGGGTTACGTAACGACGGCCGACGGTCACATGCTGGTGTTCTCGTTTTTGTGCAACAACTTTACCGTGCCGACGCGCGCGGTCGAGAAGGTGCAAGATGCAATTGCGGTGCAACTCGCATCGATGCGCCTACGCGATGCGCAGGCAAACAAGTGACGGAGCTCAAGCGAATTGGCTTGAGTTTGACAGACGCCGTTGACGCGGTACTGAGGGAAATCGGTGCGCTCGCAACGGAATCAATCGCCGTTACTGATGCCGTTGGTCGTGCGCTCGCGGAAAATGTCGCAAGCCCGATTGACTTGCCGTTGTGGGACAATTCCGGAATGGATGGGTACGCCGTTCGGCGCAGCGACGTGTTGGGTTCGAGCGTGATCACGCCGGTGGTGTTGCCTGTGCTCGCAACGATTGTGGCGGGAAGTGCGCTTCGACCGGTAATCGTTGAGGGACCCTGCGCGCGTATTATGACCGGTGCGCGAATTCCATCGGGCGCTGATGCGGTGGTGCGCGTGGAGGACACCGATCGAGGGGTGCAAAGTGTACGCATTACCGACGATCGCGACGTTCGCACTGCTGCCGGAAACATTCGTGCGCGCGGCGAAGATGTGCGTAAGGGGGAAGTGGTGTTTACCGCGGGCACTTCGCTTCGAGCAACGCACATCGGCGTGTTGGCGAGCATTGGTGCGGCCCGGGTTCGAGTTCACCGGGCGCCCAAGGTCGTACTGGTAGCAACCGGCGACGAACTCGTTAGCGTGGAGCAATTCGAACAGGTTCGCGCTGGCGAACGCATTGTTGCGTCGAGCAGCTATGCGCTCGCGCCATGGTTGCGCGCGAACGGTGCGACCGTGCGCACGTTGCCACTATTGCCAGACAACCTTGCAGCGATTCGCGATGCAATTGGCAGCGCGCTTGACGAAGGCTGTGATTTGCTGATTACGACGGGCGGAGTTTCCGTTGGCGCGCATGACTACACGCGCGACGCCCTCAACGAATTGGGTGCGGACATCGCATTCTGGCGCGCGCGAATTCGGCCGGGAGGGCCAATTGGTGTTGGCACGGTGCGCGGAATCCCGTGGTTGGGATTGCCAGGAAACCCCGTATCAACAATGGTTACGGCCGAATTGTTCGCGCGCCCATTAATACGCAAACTTGGTGGTCATTTACAAACGACGCCGATGACGGTCCGGGTTCGTTTGTGCGAAAACGTGAATGGAGGAAGTGGGCTCACGCATTTGTTACGCGCGGTTGTAGCGCGTGGCGACGATGGCAATCTCGAGGCGCGGTTGGCTGGCCGTCAGGGATCGAACCTGTTGCGCACGCTTGCAGTCGCGAACGCGTTGCTCATTCTTCCGGAGAGTCGTGACAGCGCCGCTGCCGGCGAGCACGTCGACGCAATGATTATTGGCGACGTGCATTGAGCGTTCCGCCGAACGACAACACAACTACTGCACCCATCAACCCATACGAATTGCATGGTGCTGAACTCGAGGAGTGGCTGGACCGGAAGTTTATTTTGGTGGATGAACGCATTGCACTTACAGCGAATGGTGTTGCTACCGAATTCGCGCTGCGCAAACCGCAAAATGCAGACGAACTAATCAGCGAGGCCGATTACGTGATTGACGAGCGCCTGCCGTATTGGGCGGACTTGTGGCCTGCTGCGCGTTTGCTCGCAACGACTGTGCTTGGGGCCGAGAGCAGCAGTCGGAGTTTGCTTGAACTTGGTTGCGGCCTGGGGCTTGCAACGGCGGCGGCGGTTCACGCTGGATTTTTAGTTACGTCAACCGATTACTACGAAGATGCTTTGCATGTTGCGCGATTCAACTCAGCGCGCGTAAACGGCAAAGAACCCAACGTGCGCATGGTTGATTGGCGCGCAT
>JBDUAX010000605.1:0-2480 GCA_040004455.1 Gemmatimonadaceae bacterium | reverse complement strand
GGTGCGCATGGATTCACGCTCGATCCATCGATTGGCGAATTTTTGTTGTCGCACCCGCACATAAAAATTCCGGAAAACGCGCGGTACTTGTCGGTGAACGATGCGTACGAGCAGGATTGGCCGGAACCCACGCGCGCGTTGATGCGCCGCTATCGCGGGCTCGACGGCGTGCAGAGGCCGCTCAATGTTCGTTATGTCGGATCGCTCGTTGCGGACTTCCATCGCAACTTGCTGGGGGGCGGAGTTTTTGCATATCCTGCCAACGCGAAGTCTCCGCGTGGCAAGCTTCGCTTGTTGTATGAGGCGAATCCCCTCGCGTTCATTTGCGAGCAGGCCGGCGGTTGCGCGACGGATGGTCGTCGTCGCATTCTCGATATCGAGCCAACGGAATTGCATCAGCGCACGCCGCTTTTTATCGGCAGCAAAAAGGAAGTGGACACCGCGCTGGAATTCGGTTTGGAGAGCCCCCCAGCTTCTATTGAGCGTCGAAAGACCGCTCGTTAATTCGCGCGACGTGTGCTGCTGCTCGCCGAGAAGCTTTTAGCACGTGCCGTCACCAACATGATTGCGCGAGCCTATGAAAGCCGGTTAACCAACCGCGGTTGACCGGCTAGCTTTTTGTGCATGGCCACAAACGAGCGCGTTTCTCCCTCTGGAATCACACTGCCCGTCGCCGCGAAGCCCGCTGACGTGCATATCGATTATGACGTCGATCTTGCCGATCCTGGCAAGTATCCATTCACGCGCGGCGTGCAGCCCAGCATGTATCGTGGTCGGTTGTGGACGATGCGGCAGTACGCAGGCTTCGGCACGGCCAAGGCCACAAACGAGCGCTTCAAGCTGCTCCTCGCCGCGGGTCAGACAGGATTGTCAGTCGCGTTCGATTTGCCAACTCAAATGGGCATTGATTCCGATTCACCGCGTTCGCAAGGTGAAGTTGGTCGCGTGGGTGTCGCCATTGATACTGTCGATGACCTCGCGATTCTGTTTGATGACATTCCGCTCGACACGGTGTCGACCAGCATGACGATTAACTCGACGGCATCGACGCTGCTGGCGATGTACATCGTGGTTGCGGAAGAAAATGGCATCAGTCGCGACAAGCTGTCGGGCACGACGCAAAATGACATTCTCAAGGAATACATTGCTCGCGGTACGTACATCTATCCGCCCGCGCCGTCGCTCGCATTGACTGCCGAAACATTTCGGTTTTGTGCCGCCGAAGTACCGCAGTGGAATCCGATTTCGATTTCGGGTTATCACATTCGCGAGGCGGGCAGCACCGCTATCCAGGAAGTTGCATTCACCTTTGCTGATGCGCTGGAGTACGTGAAGTGTGCGGTAGATGCGGGACTTTCAGTGGACGTCGTTGCGCCGCGCTTGTCGTTTTTCTTCGCTGCGCACAGCGACCTGTTTGAAGAGGTCGCAAAGTTTCGTGCGGCGCGTCGTTTGTGGGCGCGTTTGTTGCGCGAGCGCTTTGGCGCGAACGATGCGAGCTGTCGCTTGCGTTTTCACACACAAACCGGTGGCGTAACACTCACCGCTCAGCAGCCGCAGAACAACATTGTGCGCGTGGCGATTCAAACGCTGGCGGCGACCCTGGGAGGAACACAGTCACTGCACACGAACGGATACGACGAGGCGCTGGCGCTTCCGACTGCTGCAGCGGCCACGTTGGCGCTGCGCACGCAGCAGGTTGTCGGATACGAGAGCGGCATTGCGAACACAGTGGATCCGCTCGCTGGAAGTTGGTACGTGGAAGAATTGACGAACACGATTGAAGCGCGCGCACTTGAACTCATTCTGAAAGTTGACGAGCAGGGTGGTGCCGCCGAATCAATTCGCAATGGATTTCCGCAGGAAGAGATTGCCCGCAGCGCTTACGAATATCAGTTGCGCGTCGAATCGGGTGAGACAGTAGTGGTTGGCGTGAACAAGTTTGGCGACGGGCAGGCGCCGCCGGTAATTCCGGCACCGAATTTTTCCGAATTGGAACGGGATCAAGTGACCGCGCTCAAGCGTGTGAAGGAAAGTCGCGATAACGGTGCGGTCAGCGAAGCGCTGAAACAACTTGGCGCGAGCGCGCCCACATACTTGCAGTCGCACGCAGGTGCACGCGATGAACTGATGCCACTCGTAATCAACGCAGTGCGTGCTCGCGCATCCGTTGGTGAAATTGCAGACACTCTGGAAAAAGTCTGGGGACGTCACCAACCGGGTTTTTAGGTGTACGCCAGCTGTCTGTTCTGCAATTCTGCACTCGGCAGCAACGAAAGTATTGAGCATTTTCCGGTTGGTCGTCGTCTCGCGTTTGATGCGGCCAAAGGGCGACTGTGGGTGGTGTGCACAACGTGTGCGCGCTGGAATTTGACCCCGCTTGAAGAACGATGGGAATCGATTGAAGAAGCGGAGCGCGCGTATCGCGATACCAGGAAGCGAGTGACGACGGAAAACATTGGGCTTGCACGACTGAATGACGG
>JBDUAX010000195.1:0-8288 GCA_040004455.1 Gemmatimonadaceae bacterium | reverse complement strand
AGTTCGCGCACGTTGCCCGGCCAATCGTAACCGCGAAGCAAGCGGATCGCGAAGGGAGTGCAGAGTGTCGGTGATGTTCCGGGTCGAGCGGCGCGGTTCAGTGCGTACGCGACCAGCAAGGGGATATCACTGCGGCGCTCGCGAAGCGGTGGTAGCAGTACCGGGAACACGTTCAGTCGATAGAACAGGTCTTCTCGAAACCTTCCGGCCTGCACTTCGGCGCGGAGTTCGCGATTGGTCGCGGCAATGACGCGCACGTCCACTTGCGTGGGTTTGAGAGCACCGACGCGCGTTGCTTCCCGTTCCTGCAACACTCGCAGCAAACGTTGCTGCAACGCGAAATTCACACCGCCGATCTCGTCAAGAAAAATTGTGCCGCCGGAGGCCGCTTCGAACAAACCGGCCTTGTCGCGAAGTGCTCCCGTGAACGCGCCGCGAACGTGACCAAATAATTCACTCTCGAGAAGTGTCTCCGCGAGCGCTCCGCAATCCACAGCGACGAACGGAAAGGACTTTCGTTCCGACTGCATGTGAACAGCTCTTGCGGCCAGTTCTTTGCCCGTACCCGTTTCCCCGGTAATCAACACGGTCGCGTTTGTAGGTGCGACCCGCGCAAGTTGTGCAGAAAGTTCCAGCATCGCTGGCGAGCGGCCAACCAGCGCGTGCAATTGCGATGTTGTCGAACTGAAGAGTGCGTGCGGGCGCCGGTCCAGCAGTTCGCTCAGGCGTGCAGACAATAAATCGGGCTCCACCGGTTTGGTAAGGAAGTCGTCCGCGCCGATGTGCATTGCGCGCACCGCATCGTTTACGGTTCCCGCGCCGGAAATCATCAATACCGGAATGCCGTTTCCCCAAATTCGCAGCGCTTCCAGAACAGAAATTCCGTCGATGCCGGGCATCTTGATGTCGAGCAGCATTGCGTCAAAGTGCGAGCTGCGCAGCGCAGCCACCGCTTCCTGGCCGCTGGCGACCGAATGCACTTTGTATCCATCACCTTCGAGCAACGCAGCAGTGGATAATCGAAATACACGATCATCATCAACAATCAAAATGTGTGGAACGTCCTGCGCGTTGCCTGTCATGCTGCGTTATCCTCGCTTTGTGGCAATTCCACCTCGAACCTTGCACCGGAATTTTCGAAGTTTGCGACGGTAATGCGGCCTCCGGCCGTCCGTACCAACCCGTCGGCAACAAAGAGGCCGAGTCCAACGCCATGGACCGCGCCTTTCGTCGTGAAAAACGGATCAAAAACGTGCGGCATCACATCGGGAGATATACCCGGACCGTTATCGAAAACTGATATGGTTATTCGTGAGTTTTCTGCGTGCGCTGAAAGCGTGATTACGCCGGGAGTGTTGGTTTCCCGCGTCTGTTCGGAGAGTGCTTCGCGCGCGTTCTGCACCAGGTTCAGCAAAACCTGTTTCAACGCATCCGGTGCAATTGCGGCCACGACTTCCGCGCCAGTGGGTTTCTCGATGACAATTTTCAAAACGTTCGCCATCGAACCTGCCGATGTAAGCACCGAGATTTCGTGCAGGCATGCATGAACCCTGGCAGTACGAACGGCCGGATCACGCGGCCGGTTAAGGTCCAACAGCTGTTCCGCAAGCTCATGCATGCGTAACAGTTCATCAATTGCGAGATCTGTGAACTCAAGTCCCTGCGAATCGTCGCCAACTCGCCGCCGAATTACTTCGAGGCAGTTACGCAAATTCGCAATGGGATTTCGAATTTCGTGCGCGAGTTCCGCGACCAGACGCGAACTGACTGCCAACCGTTCGCGTTGTAAAATTTCCGACTGCGATGTTTCGAAGCGGGTTTGCCGGTCTGTCAGCCGGCGATTCAGGCCAGTTACATCACTGATGCGTAGTGCCAATGTTTGTCGCATTGCAATGAACGCATCGGAAAGGCGATCGATTTCGCGAATGGATGAGCGCATGAGCGGAGCCTCGGCGTCACCTGCCGTGAGCCGATCGGCCGCATCGGCTAACGCCATGACAGGACGCGCAATGCGACGAGCCACTACTGTGCCGAGCAGGAGGCCCAGAATGACCGCCGCAATTCCGCTTATTACAATGATGCTGCGAAAGACGGGCAGCACGGCCAAATCGCGAGTGAAGTCACGTGCAAATACTGTCGTACCCACATCGCCTGCCGGCACAGACGTTATCAAATATTGCCGTTGCCCTATCGCAATGAGGTGCACCGAGCCGTCGTGTTGCATTCGCGCGCTGTGTCGCACGAGTGCAGCAGTGACTGAGTCATTCGTTGTCGCAGCAACCAGCGCACCGCTGTCGCCGAGAAAGAGTACGTCAGAACGCGTGAACGCTGCGAGAGCTGCGGCCGCGGCGTTGTCGATTGCGACGCTGATTCCGGCCGCGCCCACCCAGACATTACTGCGTTCGACCGAAACCAGTGTGACCAAGTACAGTTTGGCACTATCGGCCACGACTACCGTTGGTGTTTCGCCACGACGAACGGCTTCGAGTACATGGTCGAGCACCGGTGGCGACGGCATCGGTCCATTCCACACCTCACCATCTGCTCCGACTACTACTGCTGCGTCTCCAAAGTCTCCTCGCGCGCTTTCGGCGGCACGAACAGCCGTTGTTCGTGCTCCACGAATCAGCGCATCGGCCAGGTGCGAAGCACGAGCAACGTCGCGCGCGTGCATGAGCATCGCGTCTGCCTGAGCTAGAAGCCGATCACGCTGGAGCTGAGGTGCTTGCGCCAGATCATTGCGCGCGCGTGCTTCGACTTCGCGGGCAAGCCGTCGATCAATGAGTACGCCACCTGGAACAATGCCTGCGAGCAATGCCGTGGCGATGAGTAACAACAGCGCGCGCTGCAGGGACAAGGTAATTCTTGTCGAAGTGGGCAAGCCGGCGTCTAGGCCGAGAATGCGTCGGAGGCTACTTTCGTCACGATCGATCCGTGCGGAGCGAACGACCAATTCACAGCGTGAAGCGGAACCTCATGAAACGAAATCTGCGAGTAATGGTTATCGGTGATAGCCATCATCGTATCCGGGGATACCCTATAATCTGTGAAGCGTTGCAGCACGCATCGCAGAAGTTGTCTATTGGCGTCGAAACACAGTGGGTTCCTACAGCGGCAATTGGCGCGGATGTCGAAAGCCAGCTTGAGAAGTGTGATGCACTCTGGTGCGGTCCGTGCGGACCATATGAAAATGCTGACGGAGCGCTGCGTGCGATCAAATTCGCGCGGGAGTCGCGCATTCCCTTTTTGGGCACCTGTGCCGGATTTCAGCACGCCGTGATTGAATTTGCACGTAGTGTAATCGGACTCAATCGCGCCGATCACGCTGAATCAAATCCGTTCGGGGAATCTTGTGTGATTAATGCACTTCCGGAGCCGTTCCTCGAACGAACCGGAGCGGTGGCGCTCGATCCGGCATCTCGCACCTCGCGCATTTATCGTCGAACGATATCTGCTGAAAAATATCATTGTGCGTTTGGATTGAATCCAGCGTTCTTATCGCAGTTGCATAGCGCAGGATTGCGCGTAACGGGTGTGAACGAAGACGGAATGGCGGCGATCGTGGAGTTCGCGGGCCATCCATACTTTCTCGGTACGCTTTTCATGCCCGAGTGCACATCTCACCCTCGGGTGCCGCACCCGCTGATCACGGCATTCCTGCGGATCGCGGCCGAGGTCAGTGGAGTGCGCACTTCTATTACATGACCGGTTTGTCGCTGTCGCCAGTGCTACCCATCATGCCGAACATAAGTTTTTTCGCCTCGTATTTCTTCATCATGAACATCGCCGCATCCGTTGATACCGTCGGCCACGACCCCATCATTTTTTCCATCATGGGTTGCTCCATGTTGCTCATGCCATCCTTCCCCATCGATCCTTGCGCTTGAGCCGTGGGTGCCGGCTACGGCACTCGCCCTGCGATCATAACACTTGCGAAGTAGTCCGAAACGGCTCACGGTCATCTCCTGTCGTTTGGAGGTATTTGAACACGACAATGTCTTCATATGCATAATCGAGACCGAGTGGCCGGAGGATGCATAAACAACACAACGTGCTGCGCTGCATTCACTTCGCGCTCGCCGCAATAACGCAATGTGTGTTTGTCACGTTCACGAAACATCGGCTGTCGATCGATGAAACGTTTCACGAGGCACGTGACGACTATTGGAATTTCAAAGGACCCGTGCATAAACCATTTTGCATCGCACGAAATTTCGTCGAATTGTGACTTTGGTGATAATTGTCGCCACATAACGTTGTTCCGGCATGTCTACCCTGAACGTTTGGCCCGCAAATGGGAAGCAGAATTGGCGCGGGTGCTCGGAACTGCATTGAAAGTAGTGCGCGAAGAGAGAATTGAAACGCGATAGTTCGCTGTCCGACAACATCGACGATTGTTTCGGTGGTAGATCGGTCCAACACGTTTCATCGCATGTTTCATCGACAGCTTGATCGGCGTCGTGAAACCATCGTATGTCACGCTTTGAACTGATACGAATGAGCTAACTGACGTGCTCCAACGAATTTAGCAGTTTACAAATTACGATCGAAGTATTGGCGCAGCAGTTGCTCGAGGACATCCAACAAGAGCATCACCTTTCCCTTGTCTGGAGCCAACCAAATGAAATTCCGCGCACTTTTTTCAGTGCTTGTATGGCCAGCAGCGGCCGCACTGGCGCTGGCATCGTGTAACACCGAGCGCACACCCGTCGCGCCCGACGACACAAAGATGGGCGACCGCCAGTCAGATGTTATTGCTGCTGATGTCGAAAGTGTTACCGGCGCGGTCTATACGATGAGCAACGATCTCGCCGGCAATCGCATTGTCGTCTATCGTCGCGCTCTCGACGGATCACTGACATTGGTAGGTGACGTTGACGCGGGCGGGCGCGGAAGCGGCGCGTTCGAAGATTCGGACAACGCACTGATTCTCGGCGATGCCGATGGGGAATCAGCTCCGAACAATCTCACTGAAGCGCGAAAGCTCCTGTTCGCTGTGAATGCCGGCACCAATACTGTTGTTTCGTTTCGCGTAACGGGGGATGGGACAACACTCGTGCAAGCGTCTCTGCAAGCATCAGGTGGACGACGCCCTGTCAGCCTCACTGTCAATCACGGACTTTTGTACGTACTGAATAGCGGCGAACGAATTCTTGGTCTATCGGCCGCGAATTGTACGACGGGAGATCTCCCCAGCGTCTCCGGTTTCCGTGTGGCGGCGACTGGAGAACTGACACCCATCGCCGGTTCCAAGCGCCAATTGAGCGGTCAGAGTCGCTCCGGTTGCGCGCAGGCATCATTTACGGCCGACGGCAAGTTTCTCATTGTCACTGAACGTCTCGCGAAGCTTGCATCGCAATCAGGAATGGATGAAGGCACGATTGACGTATTTCCTGTGAATGCTGATGGAACGCTAGGTACACCGCGAATCATCGACGCAACGGGTCGCGGTCCGTTCGGCTTTACGCCAACGCGTTCGGGCTCACTGCTTGTAACCGAGCAGTTTGGTGGAGCAGGCAATCCCGGCGGCGGCGCAGCGGCGGGATATACAGTTAATGCTGACGGAACGCTCACTCCCGGAAGCAGTTCCATCTTCAACGGTGGCACTGACACATGCTGGATCATCGTCTCCGATGACGGCGCGTATGCGTATGCCGTAAGCTTTTTCGGCACGGGAAGAATCTCCACCTACGCTGTAGGCGCCGGTGGTGCGTTGACCTTGCTTGATGCCACAGACGATGATGGAAATGCGGGCACCGGTGCCAGCGACGTCTCATTGAGCGCGAACAGCAAATTCCTTTATCAGCTCAATTCCGTGAGCGGAAAAGTGAATTCGTATCAGATCGGTTCCACCGGGCGCTTGACGTTTTTGTCAGCGGTGCAGGCCCACGCAGCAAGTCCTGCTGCCGCACGCATTGGTCTCGCCGCATTCTGATTTTCTGATTGATCGAGTAAGAGCTCATGCAATCGTGAATTCGTAATCCGGTCGCTCTCTATTCCGGGCGACCGTTATCAAACAAACATTTCAGACAATCAAACATCATGCGAAAAATTCTTCTTGGTGCATTCTCCGCCTTTGCACTCGCGTTACATCCGGCGGTGTCGGCCGAGGCGCAGGTGCGCGTGCTGACATTCGAAGGGATCATGAATGATACTGAGGTCGGAAATTTCTACTCTGGCATTCAGTTTTCCGGCAATGCATCTGCCCTGTTGCGCACGAATCTCGGGGGCTCCGGCAACTTTGGTGGAGAGCCATCGGCCGGCACCGCAGCAGTATTCAGCGATTTCCCGGGCGAAGCTGCGTACTTCAATGTTACCGCGGGGTTCAGTAACGGTTTTGGTACCTTCTACAGTGCCCCAGGCGTTCCCGGAGCTCTCAACATTTTTTCCGGCCTGAATGGCACCGGCATGCTGCTTGGAACCGTGATGTTGCCGGTAACGCCATTCGGCTCGGTGGCCGGATGCCCTCCCAATCCGGGAGCATCCTTCTGTCCATTCAAGTTTGCGGGAACGTCGTTCAACGGCGTCGCGCGATCTGTGAGCTTCGGATCCGCTTTGAATGATTTCGTGTTTGACGACATCACCATAGGCAGTGCCGTAGCAGTTTCCGCTGTTCCTGAGCCTTCAACGGTTGTACTGCTTGGCGTTGGAGTGCTGATGGTAGCGGGTTTCAAATTACGTCGTCGGAATAAATGAGCAGTAAAAGGCTGGAAAGCAGCGTGCCAACCCCGACGAAAGAGGTGCGCGGAGCACGGATTCTCGGAAACACTTGAGCACGGGCACGCAACACCGCGCCGTCATTTGCGCTGCGGTGTTGCGTGCCGCTACGGAATTTCCACATTGGGCATGAGGTAGCGTAGAACCCGGGCATGAGGTAGCGTAGAACCTGGTCAGGAGGTAGCGTAGAATCTGGTCAAAAGGTAGTGTAAAATCTGGTCAAAAGGTAGCGTAGAACTTGGGCAGGAGGTACTTTACGACCATGCCTGACTACCAGGACCGCGTCCTCGACCGGGAACTCGACGAACTGCTCTCCAGCCTGCCAGCGGTCTCCGTGGAAGGGCCGAAAGGGGTCGGAAAATCAGCGACCACCGAGCGCCGCGCCGGAACGATTTTCCGACTCGATTCTCCCGCTCATCGCGCCTTGGCCGAGGCCGACCCGGGGGTGCTGCTGGCCGCCGCGCCACCGGTACTGCTGGATGAGTGGCAGCACGTGCCAGCTATCTGGGACGCCGTTCGACGCGCAGTCGACGCTGATCACTCCCCAAACCGCTTCCTTCTGGCAAGGTCGGCGTCGCCGGTAGCGCCGCCCACCCACTCCGGTGCCGGCCGCATTGTCACTGCCCGCATGCGCCCCCTGGCGTTGAGCGAGCGAGGGCTGGGCGGCCCCACCGTCAGCCTTGAAAAACTTCTGCAGGGTAAGCATCCGAAGGTTGCCGGACGCACCACGTTTGGGCTCACTGAATACGTGCAGGAAATTATCGCCTCCGGTTTCCCCGGATTGCGACATTTGAAGGGCCGAGCGTTACGCGCGCAGCTCGACGGCTATTTGCAGCGCATTGTGGACCGCGACTTCCCCGAGCAAAACCAAACAGTGCGTCGTCCGGATCTCCTCCGCCGATGGCTAGCGGCATACGCGGCCGCGACGGCTACCACCACCACGTTTGAGAAAATTCGCGCGACTTCCTCGGCCGGTGATGGGGATGCGCCGGCCAAGACCACATCGAATTCATATCGGTCGGTACTTGAGCAGCTCTGGATTGTCGATCCCGTTCCCGGATGGGTTCCTTCCAGAAATCATTTGCTGCGTCTCACGCAGGCTCCCAAACATCATCTTGCTGATCCCGCATTGGCGGCGCGTTTGCTGGGCGCCAGTGAAGACGCATTGCTTACCGGTTCGGCCGACAACGTTAACGCACGAGCGAAAGGTGCAATGCCTCGTGACGGTGCGTTGCTTGGTCAGCTCTTTGAATCATTAGTCACGCTGTCGGTGCGCGTGTATGCACAAAGCGCCGAAGCGCGTGTCAGGCATCTCCGCACGCGTGAAGGGCGCGAAGAGATTGATCTCATCGTGGAGCGCGCTGATCATCGCGTTGTCGCTATTGAAGTCAAGTTGAGTGCGACGGTTACGGACAACGATGTCAGGCACTTGTTGTGGCTTCGGGAAAAACTTGGCGGGGATGTGCTCGACATGATGGTGATAACGACCGGCGATACCGCGTATCGAAGGCTCGATGGTGTGGCGGTGGTGCCGGCAGTGCTGCTCGGGCCGTAGGCGAACGCGCCACGAT
>JBDUAX010000194.1:0-8289 GCA_040004455.1 Gemmatimonadaceae bacterium | reverse complement strand
CACTGCCGCTTTGATGATTCGTTCGATTGCCACGTGTTCGGTCGACCAGAATAGTACGGGACTCAATGCCGACCCAACCGCGAATTACCCTGATTTACTCAGTAACCCGACTCGGCATCAACGATGTTGCGTAACGCTTTTCCTTCGCTCCACAAACGCCAGTTCTCTTCAAACAACGTCAGCGTACGATCCCAGTGACGCTCGGGCGACACCCCGGACACATGCGGCGTTACCAGCACGCGCGGATGTTTCCAGAACGGACTGTCTGCCTGAAGCGGCTCGCCCTCAAACACATCCAACGCCGCACCGCGCAATCGCTCGGAATCGAGTTCGCACAACAATGCTTCCTCATCCAGCAGCGCACCGCGCGCTACGTTCACGACGATTGCGCCATCGGGGAGCAACGCTAAACGCTTCGCATCCATCAGCTTTCGCGTCGCCGGCGTAAGCGGCGCTGTGATCACTGCGATATCTCCGAAAGGGAGTATCGACTGCATTTCGTCAAACCCAACGACGTTTTCAAAACCCGCGGGAATGCCCAGCTCGGGACGTCGACGGACGCCATAACAACGGCTGCCCAGCGCTGAAAGCGCCGGGCCACGGCGGGACCAATACCACCCGCGCCAATGACCACCACGCGACAGTCCGCGACTTCGCGAATACGCCATTTCGCCTCCATCCACGGTCCGGGACTCCATTTCCCTTCCACCTGTTGCCTCACCGCAACGTCGAGTCCACGCACAAAGTGCATCGCTCCTGCCAAAACGCTGTCCGCCATCCCCTCGGCGACGACACACCGTACCCGAAATAGGCTTCGGCAGTCTGCACAGCTTCAAGTGCTTCTTCGCTCACCTGGTTCGTGCCTTCGCCGCGTGACATCGTCGGCGATTTGATCACGATCACTTCCCAGCCGTCGCGCACGCGCTCGCGCAAACGTTAAGCGCCCCGCACCGGAATTTTCATGTGGGGCGCTGAACTCAGCAGATCAACAACCAACCGACGCGTTGTTGTCACGAGAGATCGCGCAAATTTGGATTGACCGGATCGACCGCGGTTTCAACTGACCGTTTCGGAACCGTACGCAACCGGTCGAGCCCCATTTTTCCTTTCACTTCGCGCATCGTTTCCTGGGCGAGTCCACGCGCTGTGTTCGCACCATCCGACAACGCATCCAGCACGCGCGCCGGCTCCGCCTCGAGCAACGCCGCGCGTTCGCGAATTGGCGTGAGTTCCTTCACCATGCCACTCAGCAGGACTTTCTTGCAGTCAATGCAACCCCAACCAGCCGTTCTGCAATTCAAATCGACCTGTTGAATTGTCTCCGGTGCGTTGAAGGCCTTGTGCATCGAGAAAATGTTGCACACTTCCGGATTGCCCGGATCAGTTTTGCGAATGCGAGCCGGGTCCGTCATCGCCGGCCGCAACTTCGTCCACAGTTCCTCTTCCGTATCAAGCAATCCAACGGTGTTGCCCAACGACTTCGACATCTTCGCGTTGCCATCAAGTCCCATCAAGCGACGCGTAGGCGTTAGCAGCGGTTGCGGTTCCGGAAAAAATCCTTCACCGAATCGCGCGTTCCATCGGCGCGCACAGTCTCGTGCGAGCTCAAGATGTTGCACTTGATCTTCGCCAACGGGCACCAGCTCGGCGCGATACAACAGAATGTCTGCGGCCTGCAGCACTGGATACATCAGGAGGCCGGCCGGAATCGATTCCATTTTGCCGGATTTATCCTTGAATTGTGTTTGGCGTTCCAGATCGCCCAGCGGTGCGGCCGTCGTCAATACCCAACTGAGTTCCGTATGCTCGACAACCTCGCTCTGCATGAACAGCGACGCGCTCGCCGGATCAATCCCCGCCGCCATCAGTGAGCGCGCCATTTCCCATCGACGCGTGCGCAACACAGCGGTGTCGTAGTTACCCGTGATCGCGTGATAATCCACGACGCAAAATAGTGCACCCGGATATTTGTACTGCAACTCAACCCAGTTGCGCACGGCGCCCAGGTAGTTGCCAATGTGCAGGTCGCCCGACGGCTGAATTCCGCTGAAAATTCGTGACATGTGCGTAACGTACCCACCTCGCAATACCGAGGCTATCCTTCAGCGCATGCAAGCCAACGATCAGATCGACAGAGCCCGTCTTCTCGCCGTCGCCACCGAAGCCGCCGCCATCGCCGCCGCGTTCATCGCCGAGCAATCGAGCAATCGCGACAACATCGAATGGCAATCCAAATCGCCTACCGATTTCGTAAGCGCCGTCGACATCGGCGCCGAGCAACGTATTCAGGAATGCTTTCGAAAACATCTTCCTGAACTTACTGTCATCGGCGAAGAACTCGGCCCAACCGGTAACACGCAATCAGGGTTAGTCGCAGTCGTCGACCCACTCGACGGCACCACTAACTTCCTCCACGGCTATCCGGCGTACTGCGTTTCCATTTGCGTCGCGGTTGATGGCGTTGCGCAGGCAGCATGTGTTCACGACGTCGCGCGCGGTGGCGTTTACACTGCCACTCTCCGAGGCGGCGCATTTGTTGATGGCGTGCCGCTCAAAGTTTCCAGAATATCGGACCCTGCGCGCGCACTGATTGGTACTGGATTTCCGTTTAAGGACCCTGCGCACATTGCGCCGTTTCAGAAACAAACCGCAGCGCTGATGCCCGTAACGTCCGGTTTACGTCGCGCGGGGGCCGCGGCACTCGATCTTGCCGATGTTGCGCGCGGACGCTTTGAAGGGTTCTGGGAATTGGAATTGATGCCGTGGGATATGGCCGCATCGACGTTACTCATTCGCGAAGCAGGCGGTCGCGTGACACGTCTCGACGGCAGCGAAGCCACCATTGGCCGCGGACCACTCGTTGCCAGCAACGGGCATTTGCATGATTGGTTGTTGGAGAAACTCGCCCTCTGAACCACCGGGCATGCTCTGCTCGTGCAAGTGACACACAGTGTGAGGGGAAATCAGCCGTGACTGCGCGTGAGAGAGGGTCAAGGTTCAACACCTCTCATCGGCCTCGTTCTCATGCGCGTCAAGTTCTCTCCAGTTGCGCTGCTCCTCTTGGTGTCTTGCGGCGGCGGCGGCGGCGACACCAAATCACCAACGGCGCCAGTTACGCCGATAACTCCGACCACCCCGACAACACCACAGCCCGGACCTCCGGCCGTCATTGTTGTGCAGGCCGGCGACGCACAACTCTCCGAACCCGGGCGGAGCGTCGCAATTCGTCCATCGGTGGTTGTCAAAGATGCCGCCGGCCTCGCGGTACCAAATGCAAGTGTAACATTTGCAGTTGATTCCGGCGGTGGTTCAGTCTCCGGCGCCATAGTCACTACCGGTTCCGACGGCGGTGCGACGCTTACCGATTGGACACTCGGGAAAGAACCCGGTCGGAACGTTCTTCGAGTTACCGCCGGCCCTGCACCGGCCGCGAAGATAAGCGCCACAACATCGTGGACTGGCGTGACAGCTTCGATCGGAAACGTCGGAGCCACCGGTGGCACAATTACACTCGCGCGCCCCGGTTCACTAATCGACGGATTGACACTGGTTGTTCCGGCCAATGCACTGTCTTCATCGACAAGCTTTTCCGCAGTTGTTGCATCCAGCGTGGCAGTCGCCGGCATCAGGAGCACGTCGAGCACAATTGCTGTGGCGCATCTGAGCGTGCCATTGTCGTTGCCTGCCAGCATGATTGCGGTAACGCCCGTCATCACAATTGTCAGCGACGGCGTGCCAATAGCGGCGCAAGACGTTTTGATCAAGCTGCCGATTCCACGCGGCACAAGTTCAAACATTGTTGTTGTTGTCGTCGACGCATCTGCTGTGCCGATTGGCTTCTTGCCGCTCGTGGGAATGGATAGCGGGAGCGTAACAGTAACCACGCGGGGACTCGACGCATCCGTGTACCGCCGCGAAAATCCCGCAGACGTTGCCGGCTCGCGCAAACTCTCACTCGTGGTCTTCGCTGGCGGCGAGGCGTTGACCATTCGACAACTCTATCCAACCGCAATCACCACAGCGTTCAATCCAGCGCGAGATTCGTGGGGAGCGTACGACTATCCTACGACGTTCTTCAACAAGAATGCCGCTGGCTTCATTCTCTCTGAATGGGCCGCATTTGGCCGCTATCCGAATGGCATCGTCGGCATTGGTACAACGGCCGGAGCCATCGACCTGAGTCGCAACGGCGTCTACATGATGACCTCGACAATGGCCAAGTATTTTGACCAGTACTTCTTCAATGGGGCGTCGGCCGGCGTGTGGGCCAAATACCGAACTGATTACAGCGCCACGTGGGATCGCTGGTTCGTCAATTCCGTCATGTCGTATTTGCGATACGGGAACTCCGTTCCAGTCATCTTGAGCAACGGGAGAGACTCGCGCATGGTTCTTGTGTGCGCATGGGACCCTGCCACCGAAAGTTTCTCTATCCTGGATCATTCGGCACCGGGACTGTTGCAACCGCTCTCGTTCGTTAATGGAAAAATGATTCCCTTCAGCGACCCGTGGGATCAATCAATTCAGTACACGTTTGCGCTTTCAGCCGCGCAATCTGCGTCTGCCATGTCAGGCGTGCTTTCCGATGCGCTGCTGAGAATTTCTCAACAAGCGGATCCATATCCGGGCTGGAAGAACGTGTCACTGTATTCGTGGGGCGATCAGTTCGTCTTTGGCGCCAATCGCTACGTGCCTGACACGCTTTTCATGGTCGACGACACCACGCGCGTTTGGGCAACGGTGCAAGGCGCGAGTGCACCCATAAATACATCTCTCCCTTTGCCCGCCGGCTATTCTCTGCAAAAGGCCGTGCAATACGCAAGTAGCGGCAGTTCCTGGCCTCAAACTCCAATCGACAACAATGGTTCGTCAATCTTTGTTGATGCACGGAGTCCGGCGAATCCCAACAAGTGGTTCGCAAAGTCTTACGGGTTTGCAATTAATTCTCCCGCTATCGGCTCATCAGCATTCACCTGGGCCGGTTGGCGTCAGGTCGACGTCGTGAAATACGCGCTCAAGGTAAATGGCAACGGCGCTCCACAATTGTCGACACCGGTCACATACTCAGTCCTATCAGACGGCGGACCGACGATTCCCGCTACTGCGCTATACGAATGGAATTACAACGACGGTACCGCGTTGACGAAAGCTGCCGGCGCGACAACCTCAACGCATACGTTCACAACGGGCGGCACCAAAACAATCGATTTGAGAGTCTATCATCCGCGTACGCAACAACTCATCGCGCAAATCCGCGTTACGGTTGAAGCGAGTGGGGGATTCGCGGCCTGGAAAATCACGAACATCGGCGTGCAGTCAGTCGCGACCGGCCCAACTCCATTTGCCCGCAATGGTTCGTTCACGTATTCCGGGTTGTCAGACAGCTGGGATTTCTACAACAAGATGTACAACGACATCAAGAGCGGCTTAACGGAAGGTGGATTCATCTACTTGCCACGCGACACAACCTTTGCTGGTCTGAGCGCCGATCGGGCGTTTCACGAGCACGGTCTGTACGAAGTAGACGGACCACAATTCAACGCGGCACTTTTGAACACGAATCTCGAGCTCCCCAGCACTGGATTCAAGATAAACAGTCGGCCCGGATATGTACGCGGTTCTCAATTGGCCTTCGCGAAGCCGCTGTTTCGCGCCGCTGTCGATCCCAGCTTGAGCGAGAGCTATGTGGAAACCGGCAGCATTACGTCTGGAACAATTTCCGGCACCAGTTGGGAATGGTACACACTCGCCAACAAGCCCGGTGGTGGTTTCATTTACTTCCCATGGTTCGCGCGCTCGGCGAACGTAACCTTTCTCGGCACGACACTGACCGGCACGCTCACGTACGTTGTGCGCAACTACGGCAGCGAAACGGCACTTGACGAGGCGTCACGATACACGCTCACAATTACCTTTTCCGCCATTCGCATTCAATAGTGAAAGACGGTTTGGCGTACAAAGGCCGCGCCCAGGAGCGCGGTCTTTGCGTTTGCGCACTATCTTTGGCGCTGCAAGAGAGCCATACACTGCGCTTCCCACCTGCCACTCCGCGACGACTCCCACATGTCACTCGTCGAATGCGTTCCGAATTTCAGCGAAGGCCGTAGTCCCGAAACCATCGCTGCGTTGCGTGATGCGATTGCCAACGTCCCTGGCGCGCACGTGCTCGACGTTTCCAGCGACCCGTCGCACAATCGCACCGTCATCACGTTCATTGCCGATCTCGACGCCGCAGTCAACGCGGCCTTCGCCGCAATCTCCATTGCGCACGCACGCATTGACCTCACCAAACATCAGGGCGAGCATCCGCGCATCGGCGCCACCGACGTCGTGCCTTTCATTCCACTCGAAGGCACCACGATGGACGACTGCATTGCACTCGCCAAACAATTGGGACAGCGCGTTGGCAATGAACTCGGCATTCCCGTTTACCTGTACGAGCGCGCTGCGTCACGCCCCGATCGCGAAAACCTCGCCGATGTTCGACGCGGTGAATTCGAAGGGTTGCGCACCGACATTCTCACCAACGATGCGCGTATCCCTGACTTCGGCCCTCGCGCAGTCCACGCAACCGCGGGCGCAATGGCAATTGGCGCACGACCGTTTCTCGTCGCCTACAACGTCTACCTCGGCCCCGAATCAAATCTTTCGGTAGCGAAGGAAGTTGCGAAAGCCGTACGCGGCTCGAGCGGTGGGTTGCGTTATGTGAAAGGACTCGGACTCGCTGTCGACGGGCAGGCCCAGGTGTCAATGAATCTCGTGGACACCGAGAAAACTCCGTTGCATCGCGCGTACGAAGCGGTGAGGACAGAAGCAGCGGCCTACGGCGTAACGCCAACGTGGAGCGAAATTGTTGGACTCGTTCCCGAGCGCGTGCTGCTCGAAGCGGGTGCGCGTCATGTGCAGTTGCGCGGCTATTCGCCGGCGATGCTTCTCGAACGCAAAGTGCGCGACGTGGTCGCTGGCGGTGAATCACTCGACGCGTTCGTGTCGCGCGTTGCATCACCCGCGCCAACACCCGGCGGTGGGAGTGTTGTTGCGCATGCGGCGGCATTGGGCGCTGCCCTCGCGCAGATGGTTGTCGGTCTGACAATCGGTCGCAAGAAGTACTCTGGCGTAGAATCCGAGATGAAAACGCTCGCGGGCAAAGCCACTGCATTGCGTCAACAACTTTCATCGTTGGTTGTGCGAGACGCCGAAGCGTACGATGCAGTTCGTGCTGCTTACGCCCTTCCATCGGAACCGGAAAGCGCTGCAGCTACGAAAGCCAACGCAGTGCGCGCCGCACTGTTATTTGCGGCCGATGTTCCGCTCGAGACTGCGCGCGCTGCGGCGGCAGTTGCAGAAATCGCTTCGCAGCTGGCGGAAAAAGGCAACACCAACGCGGTCTCAGACGCATGCGTCGCGGCACTGCTGGCCGAAGCCGCGTGCAAGGGTGCTGCGTGGAATGTGCGGATTAACGTCGCGTCACTCGACGAATCTGCAGCCAACGAAGGTGCCTCACTTCTATCGGCCGTGCATGAATGCATTGATGCTGCTGCATCGCACGCTCGCCTGGCCGAAACTGCCGCCGAGCGGGCGCTCACTAAATCCTGACTATTTCTTCTTGGCCGGAGCCACCGAAGCGGTCATTGGTACCACGGCGCCGTGGTCACGCCAGTTGCACGCGTACGGTTGTCCAACGGTGACCATGGCGAATTGCTTGGTTGGCACGAGGCAGCGCGCGTCACGCGAAACGAGCACCGACACCCCTTCCTTCGCAGTAACCTCGAGCGATGGATACTTCGGAGCGCGAAGTTTGAACGGATTGCACGCGCCCAGTAGTGCGACGGTCAGCAATACGCTTCTTCTCATCACGCGATGAGCGGAAATCACGTTACGCAATGGTCAAAATCCTCGGTCCGTTTTCGGTAACTGCTACAGTGTGCTCGAAGTGCGCGGAACGCAGGCCGTCAGCAGTGACGACCGTCCACTTGTCGCTCAACGTTCGCGTCTTGGCTGTCCCCATGTTCACCATGGGCTCAATCGCGATTGTCAATCCCGGCACCAGACGCTTACCGCGCTTTGGTTTTCCGTAATTCGGAATTTGCAACTCTTCGTGCGGCGAAAAACCTACGCCGTGCCCAACGAGTTCACGCACAATCGACAATCCCGCAGTTTCAACGACTGCCTGAATTGCTGCACCGATATCACCAACATGATTTTCGGGTTGTGCGGCTGCGATTCCGGCCGCCAGTGCGCGCTGCGTTACATCCAGTAGACGTGTGGTTGCGGGGTCGATCGTTCCAA
>JBDUAX010000193.1:0-8303 GCA_040004455.1 Gemmatimonadaceae bacterium | reverse complement strand
GATCGCGAACGGTCGTTGGTGGTCGGCGCTTACAACGAATTCCACAGCACTGCGAGGGATCGGGCGAAGGCGCTGGCGTCGTACCTCGCGGCCTATGCAGCCGATTCGAATAGTGCCATCGCGGCGAATCGATTGATGAGTATCTATGCGGACATAGGTGATTTCGAACATGGGGATCGCTTCGCGCGTCGTGAAATCGCCATGGAGGCATCGCCGAGTACCATTTCTTACAGAGCGAGTGTGCTTTGGGCGAAGGGGGACAGCACCTTGGCCTTGCGCCTCACAGACTCGTTGCAAGCAAGCAATCGCGACCTCTCTAACAATGTCTGGTTCCAGCAAGTCATCGCCATTTCGGCTTTCGCGCGCGGAAAAATCGATTCGGTGCGTACCATTGCAGAGCGGATGCTTCGTGCCAACGCCGGTGTTGTTCGTTTTCAGGGCGCAACTGTTCTTGTCAATGATGCGACGTTGCAGGGACAGCTCTCCCGTGCACATATCGCAATGCAGGAGCGCGCGGAATTTACATCTGACGGAAAGGGAGCCAATGCAGTCGCCGACAGCATTGATCTGGCCTATAACGACATCGTTTTTCGAGGGAAAAACGGTGATGCACTCCGTCGACTCGATGCCGTCATAAGTTCGCCCGAGTTCGCGCTGTTGACCGCGGGGCAACGCCCCGATCTGCTAGTAGCCCAGCTGTATGCGCGGGCCGGCAACGTGCCCAAAGCGAAATCGGTGCTTGCTAAATTTGAGGCAGCGAATCCGCAATTTGTTCACGGAGCTGCAGTGACATCGTGGCACCGTGCGCGTGCAGAGACTGCCCTGGCTGAAAAGAAGTATGCGGACGCGCTGCTCGAATTTCGCGCCAGCAATTTTGAGTCAGACGGCTTGCCCGCGTTTTGTGTGTCGTGCACGGAATACAATCTGGCCCGTACATTCGTTGCCGCTAATCAACCCGATTCCGCCATCACAAGTTTTGAGCGCTACCTCGCCGTTCCCGCAGGCAACCGCGTAAACGGGTTTTTTGCCCGATGCGAAACTTGCAACAGCGAAGCGCAGAGTCGCGCGGCGCTGGAGAAAAAGCTGGGCGAGCTATACGACGCAAAAGGTGATCGCGCAAAAACGATTCTTCATTACAACACGTTCGTACAACTGTGGAAGAACGCCGACCCCGAACTCATGCCAGCAGTTGAGACGGTGCGCAAGCGATTGACGGAGCTCGCGATTCACGAAGGGAAATAACAACCGTCAGCTGGCCCGAGTTGCGGCGTGTCAATTGTTCAATTCGCACGCTGAAACGACGAGCACGAGCGATCTCTTCCTCTCCAGCGTCAGCTCCGTTGGTCACGCGATTTGACCGGGCGCAGCATCGGTCGTCAAAGGGGACAAGTTTTATTACGCGAAGATGACGTAATAGACGGGGCAGAGCACCCGCCGACTCAAGAATCGGTTCTTTGCTGCCGATACGCTTTCGTATCTCACTGCCAAAGCATGTTTTTTAAAAAACTCGTGTCCGAAAAGCGTTCGGGGACTGAAAAGCCCGCCGGCGGTAGTACCCCAGCCCAATCCAGCCCACCGGTTTTAACCGCGGTGAACGGCGGTGCTGCACGTTCTTCGAAGCCAACGCCTTCTCGTGGCGTAATTCCGCTTCCGAAAATCGGCGATGATGTCGGGCCTGTTCTCGATGCACTGGGAGGCATTCTCGCCTCATTCGGACGGCACGCATTTGACATGCCGGACCGTCCCGCAATGGACGTCGCGACCGAATTCGGACGTTGGCAACGTCACGCGACAATGGGTGTGCCTGTCTCTGCGACCGCGACCACATCGTCGGTCGCAATTCGTGAGCGCGATTGGGACGGCGTCTTGCGTAGCTTCTCCGAGCAGCGTCGTGAAGAAAGTCGCTATGTCGATTCCGCCGTTGGTGAACTGCGCGACGCGTTGTGGTCCTGCGTCGAAACTGTGCACAACGCCGTTAAGATTGATCAGAAAACAGACGTAACGGCGGAAGCGCAAATGGAACGCGCGAGAAATGCAATCAACCGTTTGCAAACGGGCAACATCAAGACCGAAGTGCTGGGCGCAGTCGCCGCAATTCAGGATGCCTTGCAAGCGCGTCGTGATCAACAGGAAATGCAATACGTTTCGCTTGCAACAAAGCTTGATCGTCTCGGACGTCAGCTGGAAGAAGCCAAGAAGGAGAGCACGACCGATCCGCTCACCAGTCTTGGCAATCGCAAACTGTTCGACAGTTCTGCGCAGCGCGCCATGCAGATGCATTCAATGGGTCGCACGCCGGTCACGCTGGTCATGATCGATCTCGACAAACTGAAATTCGTGAACGACATGTACGGTCACCAGGCAGGTGATGCGTTCATCACCGGTGTGGCGAAGTCGATGGCGAAGGTTTTCCTGCGTCAGTCCGACATCATTTGTCGGAACGGCGGCGACGAATTTTCGGCGGTGCTTAATAACACCGATTGGAAAACCGGGCTTACGCTTGCCAAGCGTTTGCAGGAACAGATTTCCAGCATGCCGAGTCCGCATCCGGCGCTCGAATTCCAGGTCGGCGCTTCAATTGGACTGGCGCAGCTCGAGACTGGTGAAGATGTGGATGATTGGGTCGCCCGCGCAGACAAGGCGCTTTATAAGGCGAAGCAGGGCGAGCGTATCGCCATTGCTGATACGCGGGCTGGTACGCCGCCGACCTGATTTCAAGTCGGCGGTTGAGGAGCCTTAGTGCTTATCGGCCGGAGCAGCATGCTCAGTCGCTGGTGCCGCATGTTCGGCGCCAGCGGCTTTGTTTTTCTCGATGTCACGCTCGCGGTAGACCTGCGTATTCATGGGGTCGCGCGGGTGGCGAAACGTGCGCTGATGAATCGTGCGCGCGGTGAAAAACAGGCCGGCCGTTAGCAGGCACACAACGGCTGCAAACCCCCAGCCCTGTTTGTTTGGATTGTAGTTGCCGCTCATAGAATGAAATCGGTACTGGTGGGACTGCTCGTCGAGGAAACTAAGGGGCGAGCTGGGGAGAGGGTAGCGCTGGCCGGGCTGAGAGTGACTTGAAACGCTGATTTCACTCTTCGACACGAGGGCCTGGGTCATCGCGCTTATCGATCAGCGTAGCCGGCAAAATGGCCTCGGCTCCAAAACGGTTGCGAATACGGTCGAGGGCCTTGGTTAGCGCGCGGTCCTTGTCCCCTTCGATTGGATCGTCGGTGGGTTTGGCGGGCGGTGGCAGGAACGTCAACTGCTGTGGCGCGTCATCTTCGTCAAAATGCGATAGTGATATGCCGAGCAGGCGAATGCCTGTGCGACGATTGCCGCGCAAACGCATCAGAAGCTTTTGGCTTACACGCGCAACTGCTTTTTCCGACTCAATTGGTTTGGAAAGTGTGCGACGTGCTGATCGCGTGCTGAAATCGGACTCGCGCATTTTCACCGTGACAGTGCGCGCGGCAAGTCCCTGCTTCCGAATGTCGTTCGACACGCGCACCGCGAGTCGCAGTAATTGTTTGTCGAGCGCTGGTTGATCGTGCAAATCGCGCGCAAACGTTTCTTCGCGGCTCATTTGCTTTTGATGGTCGCGCTGGTGTACAACGCTTGAGTCTTGCCCGCGAATACGCTCATGCAACCAACCGCCGGCACGATCACCAACACGCCTGCGCAATTCGTCTTCACTCCACGTTTGCGCTTCGTTGATGAACACCAGCCCGAGCTGTTCAAGACGCTGTGCGAAACGCGGGCCGACCATCGGCAAATCTGCGAGTTTGAATGTGCCGAGGAATTCGCTTTCAAGGCCAGGTTGCACATTGCACACGCCGTTCGCCGTGGTGCCAGGCTTTGGTTTCGCGCGCTCAACGGCCATTTTCGCAACGACGCGCGATGTACCTGCGCCAATTGAAACGTTGAGCCCCGTTGCGGCGAACACGGCACTCCGGATTTTGTGCGCGGTTGCTTCGAGTGGTTCGTTGTAGAGTTTTTCGGTGCCTGCCATATCGAGATACCATTCGTCAATGCTCGATGCCTGCACAATTGGTGCATACTGCGTGAGCACCGCTTGAATTTCGCGGCTGCGTTTTCCGCACACATTGCGTGGAACAGGAACGCACATGGCTTCGGGGCAAAGCTTGAGCGCTTTTGCAATCGACATCGCGCTGCGCACGCCGAACGCGCGACATTCGTACGACGCACTGCACACAACGCCGCGCGAACCTGGGCGTCCCCCCACAATGAGCAAGCGTGCGCGTCCCGCGCCTTCGGGATCTTCCTGGCGTGCGACCGCAACAAAAAATGCGTCGGCGTCGACGAGCAGAATGCGACGGGGGAGAGAGTCAGTCACGACGGGAAGAGGCAATCTGCGCTGAGGATTCTCGGCTCAGGAACCACCGAGCGAGAGGCCTGCCTTGAAAGGTGTACCGTACTTCGAATAAGATACAGGTGTGCCTACGGTTTCTGTGTCGTCGCTCCTGCCGCGACACAATAGTTGACCTGAATTTGCCTGCTTCACGATTAATCGCACGGCGAGCAGCGAATAGCGGATTTTCAGTAGTGCGTAAACCGTATGTACGACTGGAATATTTCGAAACTCAGTAACGTTTCTGTCCATTTCGGTACAAATCCAATCAGCGCGCTCCATCAGCGGCAATAGTGCGACTACAGATTGGGCGTGTTCACGTCTCGCCGCGTGCCTCAGCGTTTTGTTCAAACCGCGTCGCCCAAAACGAATCACCAATCCTGTCGCACCATTCATGACGCAACAACCTTGCAAGTTTTTGCGCACGTATGCGAGCGCTGTCTCCTGAATCTGGGCAACTGAGAGTCCTGCGCCTCCCAATTCAAAGCCTGAAATTTCTATTGAAGTTTTTGTTGACTGCATCAGGGCTGAAGTTGATTTCATGAATGGGATTGCGAATTCAACATGAATGACCCGCGCGTACATCATCAAATCACTGCAAGTGTCATCATTACCGGAGTTCATTGCTAGTTTAGATCAATGAGGACTCCATGACACCTGCAATTCTCGCGGCACGCAAAGCGGGCATATCGCACGAAGTGCTTGAGTACGCGCACGATCCCGCCGCGGTCTCGTTCGGGTTGGAGGCAGCCGAACTACTCGGGCTCAACGCACCACAGGTCTTCAAAACGCTGGTGGCTGATGCGGAAGGAGTCGGACTCGTCTGCGCGCTGGTACCGGTTACCGGAACGCTCGATTTGAAAGCGTTGGCCGAGGCCGTTGGTGCGCGAAAAGCGCGAATGGCCGATATTGCCGCGGCCGAACGCGCGACGGGATACGTGGTTGGCGGAATCAGTCCGCTTGGTCAGCGGAAGGCATTGAAAACTGTCATTGATGCAAGTGCACTGGGTTACGAAACGATTTATGTCAGTGCAGGGCGCCGTGGTTTGGAGTTGGCGTTGGCGCCGATGGATTTGGTGAAGTTGGCGAATGCGAAGACTGGGAAGATTGCGCGGATGTAGCCGTTCAGGCCATTCTGGGACGCGACGGCATACTCGGCACTTCAATAATCGACCCACGTCCGCGCGCCGCCACCGGCCAACGCGTCTCAACACTCTGCCCGCGCACACCGATAATCTCGTCGAACAAATGCACCACGATGCACACGTGATTGGGAACGACGCGTACCACATCACCAACACGCGGGCGCCAATTCGTTTTTGACAAGTCGAGAATGCCGTGTTCTTCCGACATGCGCGACACAATCACGTCGGGTTGATCGAGCAACGCGCCATATCCATCACCTTCTGAACGCACGGGCTCGCGCCCCAATGCCTTCGTGCCCGCATCGATCACTGCTTGACCGGGAACCGCGGTACTCACGACAGTTGCGGCAACAGTCAGTGCGCAATCTTCCCAATCACAGGCGCCGATGCTTGCCGTCGTGCGATCGTTGTACACGTAAGTGCCCGGACGAATTTCAGTGACGCCGGGCACTTCGTGAATGCGCCACGCGAGTGGAGTAGACCCGCCACTGATTACACGCGGATGCAAGCGGGCATCATCAAGCGCTTCGCGGTAACGCAAAATGTTGTTCGAGAGCCTTTCAACTGCAGGTCCTTGCTCGTTTACATTTTCGCGAATGTGCCCCGGATAAAACATCATCCCCGCGAATCGCAACGGCGGCGTGTCGTGCACTTGCTTTGCGAGGGAAATGGCATCTTCCACCCCCTGCACGCCCACGCGGTGCATGCCAAGGTCCGCTTCGACATACACATCGATGTCGCGACGCGAAAGTTTGGCTGCAACGGCGAGTGCCGAGATTCCGGCCGGACCGTCGATTGCAACCGTGAGATTCACATTCTGCGGTAAACGCGCCATGCGCTCCAGGCGCGCCGCACCAATTGGCGGGAATGCGATCAGCAAGTCGTCGCACACTTCCGACATCACCTCGGCTTCGCGCAACGTCGCCACCGTCAAACCCGTCGCGCCACGCTGCAATTGCTCGGCCGCAATGCGCGGGGATTTGTGCGTCTTGACGTGCGGACGCAAATTGAGTCCATGCACAGTTGCGTATGCAGCCATGCGATCGAGATTATGCGAGAGCCGGTCGAGATCGACCACCGGCACAGGCGTTTCGAGTTGCTCGATGTATGTTCCCACCTCTCCCCCCGAATTCCAATCTGACATGACAGCCACCGACCGCTCCTGGACCCCTGTAATTCTTTCCGAATTTCCACCGCCGGCCGGTGCCTACAGCCCGGGGGTGAAAGCTGGCAACATGATGTTCGTATCCGGACAGGTTCCGCGCGAGCCCTCGACCGGGGCCCTCGTAGGTGACGACGTGGTGAGTCAGGCCCGGCAAACGCTCATCAACCTGGAACGTATTCTGGTCACTGGCGGTGCAACTCTCAAGAACGTCGTCAGCGTTACGGTCTATTTGGCCGACGAAAACGACTGGGGCGCGTTCGACGCGTACTACCGCACGGTGATGTCCGCGCCATTCCCAACACGGGCCGTGGTCGGTGCGTCGCTTCGCGGCATACTTGTTGAAATTTCCGCGGTGGCCTACCTGCCGTGAGCGATTCTGGCGGGAATACCGCCGGTGACGCATTGGGTGCAGAACAGGGCCCCGCAATTCATCACATGTCGACGGTGCGAACCGGCCGTTACTACACGCTTGGCGCCACACTCGCGAGTGTGCGCCGAGTGTGGTTCGTGTTGCATGGATATGGGCAACTGGCGGAAAGATTCCTGCGACATTTCGAAGGTGTTATTCCCTCCGACACGCTGATTGTTGCGCCAGAAGGATTGTCACGATTCTACATAGAAATGCCACGCGCCGATGGCGGGCATTTGAATCGCGTTGGTGCCGCGTGGATGACGAAGGAAGACCGAGACTCAGACATTCTCGATACGAACCTTTGGCTGAATAGTATTTACGCACGCATAATAGACGAGGTGCATCATGCGTCCGGGCAATATCCTACAGCGTGCGTGCTGGCATTTTCACAAGCAGTCGCAACAACAATGCGCTGGATTGCCGGCCGGGCAGTGCACGCCGAGCGTGTCGTGTTTTGGGCGGGAAGTCTCGCGACCGACGTTGATGCCGACGCGTTGCAATTTGGATTGCGTGATACGGAAATATTTTACGTAACCGGCACCAACGATCAATTCTTTACGCCGAAGGCTCACGAGCGCATTGCAGCGGAATGGAAAATACTTGAACTGAATCCAATCCTTATTTCATACGAGGGCGTTCACGAACTCGACAAATCTGTCGTAGCGGAGTTGCTCGGTCGCTGACTGACGGTGCGCGAGTAATTCAGCTTCCTTTAAAGCGCCGCAACTCGCGGCGGTCGCGTTTGCCGGGCCGGTCATCGCCATGCATGAAGCCACTGTTCATGTTGCGCGTTTGCTCACGCACCAGCTCACGCTTCGATTTGGCGGTTTCGTCTTCTTCATAAAGCGATTGCGCAATTTCTGCTGAACCGCGCCGCGATGCGATATCGAGCACGTTGAGTTCATAAATTTCGGCGCCAGAACGCAACCGCACTTTGTCGCCAGCCTGTACGAGTTTGGCGCGCTTCGCTTTTTCGCCGTTCACTTCGGCCTTGCCACCGTCAACGGCTTCCTGCGCAAGCGAACGTGTCTTGAAAAACCGCGCGGCCCAAAGCCATTTGTCGATGCGAACTTTGCCAACGGGCGCGTCGTCGTCATCATCTTCGTCGTCATCGGCGGGCCTGGGAGGCGGTGCACTGTGGCGCTTGCTCATTCGATATCTCCCTCTTGGTCTTCAAAATCGTCGTCACCAACTTCAGCGCTCGAATGCGATTCTACAGCGATG
>JBDUAX010000192.1:0-8333 GCA_040004455.1 Gemmatimonadaceae bacterium | reverse complement strand
ACGACCTACCTGTCGTATGCATTGGGGCCGACGGCCAAGTGGATGACCACGAGTACACCATTTGTTGCGCTCGCAACCGCCATCATACTGGGCCTCATGGTAGTGGCGTCGATAATTGGATTGTCAGTGGGGAAATGGGTGCACAATACTGGCGGCATTATCATGCTCGTCATTTTTGGCGTGCTGCTGCTGCTGCCAATACTAGGTTTGCTGAGTGGCCATTTGCATGAGTTTCATCCCTTCCGCACCAAGCTGCCCGAATTCAATCTGCTGAACCTGAATATTATGGCCAAGATGGGTTTTGGCGCGCTTGGCGGTTTTGAATACATCGCAATTCTGGCCGGCGAAACGAAATCTCCAGCGCGATCGGTTCGGCGTTCAGTACTTATTGCAGCGCCAATCATCGCCATCATGTTTGTATTGGGCACGAGTACCGTGGTGGCATATGTGCCCACAAACGACATCGATCTGGTAGGGCCGCTGCCGCAGGTACTTCGAATTGGATTTGCACCGTTTGGCATTGCCGGGCCGTTGGTGACAATCGCAATTCTCATGACGTTGGCGACACGCATCGCACAGGCGAGTGTCAGTTTTACAGCGGTGACGCGTTTGCCGATGGTGGCCGGTTGGGATTCAATGCTGCCTGCGTGGTTCAGCCGGTTGCATCGCAAATATCAGACTCCGGTCAATTCAATTCTGCTGGTCGGAGCTTCTTCGTTCGCCATTGCTCTCATTACGAATATTGGTGTTGGTCAGGCAGAAGCATTTCAGCTGTTGTTCAATGCCAGCGGAATGTTCTATGCATTGACGTACGTCGTGATGTTCGCCATTCCGTTGTTCGGATTGCGTGGCGTAACGCCGAGGCCGTCGTTGTGGCTGCGGGTTGCGTCGACGTCGGGACTGTTGATGACGATCTTGTACATCGCGCTCTCGGTGTTTCCCATTATCAAAGTGGACAGCGTTGCAATATTTGCATTCAAAATCGTTTCGGTAATTGTGGTGATGAATTTGGTGGGAGTCGGAATTCTGGTCGCCGCACGCAGGCGGTCGGGGGCGACTATTGCAGCCTGAAGGTGCGGAGTGGTCTCGAGGCGAAGCACCGACAAAGTCACGCCGTTTCAAGAGCTGACCTCCGCCCCGCACTATCGCGCTCCCCGCCCGCTCGTAGTTTTGGCCGCATGTCAGAACCCGATCGCATCATCCCTCGTCGCGCCGTAGCCAGTTGGATTCTGTACGACGTGGCCAACGTCATCTTCACCATGGGCGTGGTCTCGCTCAAGTTTCCGCTCTTTGTACGCGAAAGTGTTGGCGCGCAGCGCGCCGATTCGGTGTACGGCGCCATCACATCGGTCGCGATGGGAATCATGTTCCTGCTGTCGCCATTGCTTGGCGCCATGACCGATCGCGCCAGGCGTCGCATGCCATTTCTCATTTGGGCGACGCTTCTTTGCTGTGCGTGCACCGCGCTCATCGCGCGCGGACCGTTCATGGTGTCCATCGTGTTGTTCGTGCTGGCGAACGGTGGATATCAAGCGTGCGTGCAGTTCTACGATTCCATGTTGCCCGACGTCACCACGGAAAAAAATCGCGGTCGCGTGGGCGGATTGGCCGTCGGACTTGGCTACCTGGGTTCGTACATCGCAATCGGCATGGGTATCGTGATTGCGACGGGCCAAACGACATACCCATTCACGAAGTATTTCACGCTCGTCGCAATACTTTTTCTACTCATTGCAATTCCGTGTTTTCTGTTCGTCAAGGAGCGTGGCAATCCGAATCCGCGACCGATCTTTACATTCAACGCAATCAGAGAATCGGTATCGCAAACGATCGCCACATTGCGCGCGGGAGAAAAATATCCGGGATTGCTGCGTTTTTTGATTGGTCGCGCGTTCTACACCGACGCAATCAACACCGTGGTTTCGTTCATGTCGCTTTACACGGTGAACGTTGCGGTCTCGACGGGATTGACGCAGGAGCAGGGACATCAGAAGGCAGACATTGTACTCGCCTCGGCTGTAACAGCTGCAATTTTTGGCGGCATTATTTGGGGACGCGTGGTGGACAGCATTGGCCCAAAACGTACGCTCAACTTAGTGCTCTTCGGTTGGCTTGGGACGTTTGCACTCGCGGCTTGCGTCGGATTGTTCGGCCTGCCAATAGTCTTTCTGTTTGCAGTAGCGGTGCTCGCCGGCATTTTCCTGGGCGGCACGTGGGCGGCCGATCGTCCACTCATGCTGCGCCTGACGCCCCCCGATCGCGTGGGAGAGTTTTATGGATTGTACGGAATGGTGGGCCGCTTCTCCGCAGTTACTGGTCCGGCGATATGGGCATTCACGACGTATCTCGTGGTCGAGCGCGGGGGTAAACCGGAAATCACCGGTGAAGGAACTGCGGTCATTTCATTGTTGCTCATGGTGGTCGTGAGTTTGTTCATTCTGCGCGCGGTAACAGACACGCCGCGTGATTGGGAAACGCTGCACGGCGCACCGGCGACCAGTCGGCCTTAGCGCGATCATTAACTTGCAACCCTTGCCGCCGGCTTCGCTTCAGACGAACGAAAACTCGCAACTGCTTGCGACAATTGGAGAGCGGCTTAAGGGGGAGTTTGAACTTCTGGCGTTAGTCAGTGTGGAAGAACGCGCGCTTGTGTTTCGTGCACGCGCGGCCGGCACGAAGCGAGAAGTAATTCTCAAAGTGTTTCACCCACCGTCGAACGATGCGGGCGCGCGACAACGGTTCGCTCAGGAAATGCGCGTTCACGCAACTGTGCTGCACACTGGAGTGCAGCCATTGTTGGCGACCGGGGAAATGGGCGGCATTTCATATTTCACAATTCCCTCTTGGGGCCAGGACACGCTGCAGACATGGCGTCAGCAAAGCCACGCTGACGTTCGCGAACGGCTCGTGGTGTTCAGGGATATCTGCGAGACCCTCGCTGCTCTGCATACATCGCAATTCCTTCACGCCGATTTGCGCGCCGAAAATGTTCTTGTTGCGGAGGGACATGCAGTCATTGTTGGCTTTGGTAGAGCGCAACCGCTTGCCACTGCTCAACAATCGCGAAGCGATCTTCACGCCTTGGGTTATCTGGGACTGCTGATATTCTCGGAACATTCGAGCGATATCCCCGAGCATGTAACCACCACTCGGCGTTTTCATTTGGCTTTTGTACAATCGAAAGAAGTTGAGCGAGAGCTCTCGACAATACTGAAGTCGTTGCTCGCCGAAGGCACGGCGCATTTGCCGTGTTCCGCCGCAGAGGCGACTGACAGTGTTAATCGTCTTCTTGAAAAAATTGGATCAGTTGCGGTTGTGAATGCGCCTGGGAGTACACATCAGTTGCGCAAAGTGTTGATTGGGATCGCCGCTGTATTGAGCGCGGTTGCCGTCGCGTTACAGTTTACCGGAAAACAGGAGGCAGTCGCGCCCGTCGTGCGAATGGCGGTTTTACCATTTGATGACTTGACGCCCAGTAGCGGCTATGGTTGGCTCGCGAGTGGTCTCACTCACGAATTCATCGACGAACTATCACTCACTCCCAAGGCGTGGGTTGCGTCTTTCGAAGTAGGCAACTCTGCAAAGAAAGCCGGTATTTCATTCGATTCGCTGCGTAAGGCGCTTAACATCGGCATCATTGCAACCGGTGCGCTTGAGCGACTGGGTTCGCATGTTCGAATCACCGTTCGCTTAACAGATCTGCGCCCGGATGCAGCGAGTCCCGTGAAATTTGAGTCGGAAGCTGATACGAATGATGTTGACCGTTTGAGGGATGCAGTGGCGGGAGAAATTGCGGCGCAATTTCGACGGGCAGTTGGCGCCGGCCTTGCGCGCAACACGACGCGCGTTGCCAGTGAAATCGGATTGGGAGGATGGCCAGACTTTCAACGCGCAGAGGCGCAGCGTCAGCGCGCTGTAGCGGAAATAGCGGTTGGTCGCGGTGGACGAGCAACGGTTGCAATTCTGGATCTTGCCGACTCGCTTTATCGCGACGCGATGTCGAAGGGAACGCGATGGAATAAGCCGAGAATTGCGCTGGCGCGGTCTTACGGTGCAAGAGCGGACCTCGTTGCTGACACGTCGCGAAATCAATGCACTGGGAATTGTGTGGCACTTCGTGAACGTGCAATTGCGCTCGCAGACAGCGCTCTCCTGCTGGAATCGAACAACGTTGAAGCGCTCGAAGTTCGAGGAATTCAGCGCTTCGCGCTCAGCTTTGCGCCATCAAGGGTGAAAGAAGCCGAAAAGCTGTTCGAAGACGCATCGGCAGATTTGAAAATCGTGACGAACAAAGAACCTGAGCGTGCTTCTGCGTGGATTGCCGTTTCGGAAATGCGATCACGTCGCGGCAACGCAGCTGGTGCAGAGGATGCATTGGAGATGGCGGAAAACGCGGACCCGTGGTTGGCGTTGGGCCCTGAAGTGCAGCAGCGTGCAATCACCAACTATGTGATTTTGGGAGCGGAGCAACCGGCACGCACGCGATGTGAGCGAGCGCGCCATCTCTACAAAGATGACGCGCTCATTCAGGAGTGTGCGCTGACAGTGCTTGGATTCTGGGGCAGTGGAAGCGTAGCAATTGATTCCGCATGGCAGGAGTTTCGCCGAACAACAGCGCTGCGGAGTGACAGCATAGCCGATGTAACCTGGTGGTTCAGGCGTGCGATGGTCGCGAAGGTTATCGCTCGTAGCGACAAGCGCGACAGTGCTTACAACGTGCTGCAGGCAAGCAGACGTTTACGACCTACAGACGATCCCAATCTGTTCTTTCAGGAAGCGTTGGTTCAAGCGGTTGCGGGCGATACAACGCGACTCGCAGCTTCCCTGTCTGCTTATCTGAAAGCACGACCAACTGGAAGTAGTCTCGTGTTACGCGAGCGTTTGTTTGCGACTTATCACGACACTCCGTGGTTTCGCCGCATAATTGAATCAACGCCCGCGCGATAACACTATCAGGTGAGGCGAAATTTCCAGTCTTTGGACGCCGTCTGCGGACTAAACCTTTTCACAATCTGTTCTGCGAGTTCTTCGCGCAGCTGGTTCGCTCCGTTCACTCCGTAGACGCCAGACAAGTTTGGAAAGAGGTACTTGTCCATTGCCTCGAATGAAAGAAAAATTGCGTCTGGCAACCCGACTTTTTGCCCTCTGATATCCTCTTCTGGCAACGTGACCGCAGTCCTCACTTCATCTCTTCCCTTGACCTTTGTAATTACCACCAACTCGAAGCCGATAATGTCTTCGCGGTTGATGCTCATATCTGTTGCCAATCCCATCGGCGAATACTCACCGTGGTCAACGAAGAAAAATCCCACTTGATTTGTTGGCAGGTGAATCGCTTCCGGCTTTTCACTTCGACATGGAATGACGCCCCAGTTTGCGCCCTTTGCGAGTTGCCGTCTCTTTCTCGCAGCACGAGCGTTAGCCGCCGTGTCCGAAACTTCGACGGCGTATGGAGGCGCACTCGCGAGGTCGATGGCAACCCAATGATTCTTGTCGTCCGCCTTACCGGCGACCGCTTCAGCTGCACGGCGCAAATGACTCACCGTTGGCAGCGCACCGGAAGAAGAAGTCACTTCTGAAGCAGATGCCTCAGCGTTCTTGCTGGCGCTCTTCTTGGCACTTGCCTTTTTCGCCGCCCCTTTCCCAGCGACTTTTCGAACAACTGCCTTCCTGGTCGCCTTCTTCGTGCTTGCTTTCTTCGCTTTTGATTTGTCTGTCATTTGTCGAGGAGTTGGGGGATGGTTGTTAGTGCTGCGCTGCAAATCATGCAACCGTGCGCGTAATTGCACGGGACATTTCGAGTGCCGAACTCCATCGCGCGGCCGGCGACTTCATGAGCGCCTTCTTGACAACTTCAAGCAACGCTCGCTCGGCACGGCTCGCTGAATTCGTGGAAGCCAATGCGGAGCTGAGTACCATTCCCAAACTGAAAAGATCGCTCCGCGCATCGACAGCACTGCCGCTGCGCTGCTCGGGACTCTGAAATTCGACAGTGCCCGTGCGCGCGGAAAGTGCGAAGTCCGCGAGCACTCCACGATTACCAACCACCAGTATGTTCGATGGTTTGATATTCAAATGGAAATGTCCGCGCTGATGCGCAAACGCGAGTGCGTCACAGACATCCAGCGCAATCTGACGCACACGCGTGATCGACTGCGACCTGGCTTGCCAAATGACACCACCAATGCCGCCTTCGCGCATGAAGGGTTGCACGACGAACGTTCCGGACTTCACACATCCAAAATCCAGAATGGAAACGATATGCGGATGTTGAAGTGCCGCAATGGAGTCGAGCTTTTGAGTACGCTCCAATTCCGTGCCCTCAGGGTTTTCGAACAACTTTACAACAACACTGCGCTCGACGCGTTTGTCCTGGGCCATGAACGTCTGAGCGAATCTTTCCTCCCGAAGAGGCTGGCCAAGAACATAACGGTCTTTGATTGGAGTGAGCCGTGACCACGACATCGACTCATGAAGCGCCTGGTATTCTGCTGGCTCCATGCCGCCGGAGAAGATTTCGCCAAATTCGCGCGCAGTGCGTGTGCGGCGCTCAACATCGGCCGTCAGCGCACGTGCGATTCCGTTCGCAATTTTTTCCGGCACCTCCGGCCTCATCAGCCGCAGGGATGGTGCGTCGATGGTGAGGCGTTGAACGAGACGGGCGCGCGAATCTGAATCGGCGAACGGTAATTCCCCGGTAAGCGCCTCGTACAACACGCATCCCAGACTGAAAATATCGCTTCGTCCATCCAGATCGCGATCTCCGGCAATTTGCTCTGGACTCGCGTACGCCATCGTGCCTGGAGTACCGGCGCTCGACCGGGTCGGCCGTTCCTCGCCTGTGAGCTCCAACCATCGAGCAATTCCAAAATCTGACAACATGACTCGACCGCTCGCCGTGATGAGCACATTGCTCGGCTTCACGTCCCGGTGGACAATGCGAAGGGAATGCGCGTACTCCAGTGCATCGCAGAGTTCCCGGGCCATGGTCACAACTTCTTCAATCGATAGTCTGCCGGAACGAGTGATGCGCTGTGTCAGCGACTCCCCCTCTACGAAAGGCATTACCAGGTACGGCCGGTCGTTCCACACCCCAGTCTCGAACAGTGGCACGATGTTGGGGTGCACCATTTTCGCCATGACCCGGATTTCCTGCGAGAAGCGGTGTTTTGCGGCGAGCGGGCCCCCCTCATCACGCAGCACCTTGATGGCGACAAGTCGATCTGCGCCCAATTCACTTACGATCTCGCGTGCGAGGTACACGATGGCCGAACCGCCTGAGCCAAGCTCGCGCAGCAATTCGTATTTCCCGCCGACCAGCGCCACCGATTGCTCGCTCAAATGGAAATCATCCTGAGGGACCGTTGTCTGGCGAAAACATATCGCAAACTCCTCAGCGTGTACACGCGCCTGTGTGACGGGCGCGGAACGGCATCAATTCTTCGACAGCGACGACGCATCGGCAAAAACGCTCTGCGGCCCGGCCAGGCGAATTTGTGCAGTGACCTCATCTCCCGACGCCAATGCGAGTTCGTTCACGCGCTCTGATTGCACCGCCATGGCAATTGTTTGCCGGTTGTTGGCCGCAAATAGATTGGGATATCCCGCAACGTCAGTGACTTCAGATGGCTCTATCGCGACGAGTTGGTAACCCGCCAGTGTGGGATGCGGCGAAACACTCGCGATCCGGCCCCGTACCGCGGCACGATTTTCAATGACTTGTACCATGGGTTCTCCCGTTGATGAATCATCCGGCCAGAAAGCGCACCAGCGCTTCGGCAATTGGCTGACCCGCGTTCTCCTGATAGTAACTGTAAGCCGGCGATGGGTTCACCTCAAAACAGTAGTAACGCCCGGCATTGTCGCGTTTGAGATCAATGCCGCACAACGGCAAGTCGAGCATCGCGGATAAAGTGCGACATCGTTCGACGATTTGTTCGGGAAGCGCTGTTGCCGACATCATCACCGTTTTTTCTTCGCGTCCGGCGTACCGGTAGTCCACCGCGTCGCTTTGAATTTCAGTTGCAAAGACTTCGGCTCCGACCACGTGTACACGCACGTTTGTGCCGTCAATGAATTCCTGAAATTGCGTTGGCAAATAGCGCAGCCGTTCCAGTGCCTGTTCGGAGACATCATTTCCAACTTCGCGTACTATGGACCGAACGCTGCTGATCGATTTGTAAATCACGCGGCCGCACTGGCGCACAAACGCCTGCAGCTCGGCGGGGTCGTTCGTAATGAGCGTTGATGGCGAATCAAAACCGGCGCGCACAATGTGCTGCGCTTGAAACGGCTTAGACGCGTTGGACGCCATCGCGCTGGTCCTGTTCGCC
>JBDUAX010000191.1:0-8340 GCA_040004455.1 Gemmatimonadaceae bacterium | reverse complement strand
GTGCCGCACGCGACATCGACGAACTGCTCGTTGCCGTTGGCAGTGAAGTGCGAGGCCAATCGAAGAGCGATTTCCGGATCGGCGCGACGAGCACTGTCGTACGCGCCGCCAATGCGATTATAGAGAATTTCCTGATTCAATTGTAGGTAACGATGGACACGTGCTTCGGCGACTCGAGTCCATCATCAATTGTCAGCTTCACTCGGCTCGCAGATATCGTCGTAAATTTTTCCATTCGCGCATAGCCGATGGTCGTTCCCTTCGCGAGCTGTTTCCATTCGCCGTTGTCGGTAACCGACACGGTCCATCGTGATACCGATTGTCCGTGTTGAATGTCTTCGGCCAAACGACATGCGGAAAGTGACTGTGATTTTCCCAGATCGAGAACTATTTCGCCGCTGTTGGCGCCGGTCGAAATGAAGCTGCTCCTGGACGGATTGACGGCGCTCTCGCGCAAATGCGTAAGACGTTCGCGAAAACCTGTGAGGTGTGCAACATCGGTTGCGTGCAGCAATCCTTCGCGCGTTGGTGGAACGTTGAGCAGCAATTTCGCGTTGCGGCCTATCGACTTGAAATACAAGTCGTACAAGTTGTCGACGCTGCGAACTTTCCCGTCATCAGCGGGATGATAAAACCAACCCGGACGAATCGACGTGTCGGCTTCGGCCGGTCGCCACACCGTTCCGGCAGCGTCGCCGTGCTGCAGCGATTCAGTAACGCCAGGGCCACTCACCCCTGGATACGTAACGACCGATGGATTCACCGTTGACCAATTTGTTTCTCCACCACTTCCATTTTCGTTTCCGCACCAACGCACGTCAGGCCCGGCATCAGAAAACATTACAGCGTCGGGCTGCAGCTTTCGTACCAATCCCCACGTGCGTGCCCAATCGTACGTTTGCTTCTTTCCATTGGGGCCTTCGCCGTTCGCGCCATCAAACCACACTTCCGCAATTTTTCCGTAGCGGGTTAGCAACTCGGTGAGTTGTGCGGAATACAAATCGTTGTAGCGCGTTGAATCACCGTACACCGGGTTGTTGCGATCCCACGGCGACAAGTACAACCCCGGTCGCAACCCTTCGGCCCGCGCGGCATTTACAAATTCGCGAACAACATCACCGGTGCCGCCGCGAAATGGACTCGATGCGACTGAGTGTTTCGTGGTGCTTGTTGGCCAGAGACAAAATCCATCGTGATGCTTTGCGGTGAGTATTGCTGACTTGAAGCCGGCAGCTTTCGCAGTTCGCGCCCACTGGCGTGCGTCGAGAGCAGATGGATTGAAGATACTCGGACTTTCCGTTCCATCTCCCCATTCGCGATCGGTGAATGTGTTAACGCCGAAGTGCAGGAACATCGCCATTTCGTCGCGCTGCCATTCGAGCTGCGAGTGAGACGGTTTCGGCCGGTCAAGACGGCGTTTGGTGGTGAAGATTCCGTTGTGCAATTCGTCGAGTTGCGATCGGTCGTATTGCACGCGGTCGGATTGCGAAGCGTTCGCAGTCTTGCTGGCGACAATCGAGCCGGCGATCGATGCTGCGCTAGCCCGAACAAATGTTCTGCGATTCATGTAAACGCTGTTTGATTGAGTGTTCTGAACTACGGCCCCAAAATGCTTCTCGTTCTTCTTTAGTGCTAGTAAATGGGGCATCCGCGCCGCAAACTCCATCACGCTCAAAGCTGTCAGCAAAGCTCCCGGCTAAGAGCGGTCCAAGCGTTCAGCTGGCACCTTTGGTTTCATGATTGTTGGGGCCTATCGCAGTCGCTTCACCCGTCAAACAGCACGCTGCAACTCAGCCAGCTAAATAGCTCTCGCACCTTCCCTCCGCGACATGCCATCGTATTCGCAAATCCGCCTCGCCATCTCGGCCCTGCTGCTGACAGCTTCTGCCTCGTCGCTGCACTCCCAGGTTTCCGCGCCAACGGGGCTGACCGCGGACTCCGGCGGCTTCCACTTCGATCGAAAGCCGCTGCAGATCATCTCCGGCGAAATGCATTACGCGCGTATCCCGCGTGCGTACTGGCGCGACCGCCTGCGCAAAGCACGCGCGATGGGGCTCAACACCATTTCGACGTATGTGTTCTGGAATCTGCATGAACCAAAGCCGGGAGTGTTTGACTTTAGTGGGCAAAACGATGTTGCCGAATTTGTGCGCGAGGCGGGGCAGGAAGGCTTACACGTCATTCTGCGCCCCGGTCCGTACGTGTGCGCCGAGTGGGACTTGGGTGGCTACCCCGCTTGGTTGCTGGCCGATTCACTGATGGTATTGCGGAGCAACGAAGCGCGATTCACGACTCCGGCCGCGAAGTGGCTCGAGCGATTGGGCAAGGAATTGTCGCCGCTGTTAACGAACAAAGGCGGCCCGATTATGGCCGTGCAGGTTGAAAACGAATACGGAAGTTTCGACAAAGACAAAGCGTATCTCGCGTGGCAACTTGCCGCGGTGAAGCACGCCGGGTTTGGTGGTGCATTGCTGTATACCGCCGATGGTGATGTGCAATTGCCGAACGGCACGCTCGCTGAACTACCAGCGGTTGTGAATTTCGGTGTTGGTGAGGCCGACAGTGCGTTTGCTCGTCTCGCGCGCTTTCGTCCGAGGGGTGCATTGATGAGTGGCGAGTATTGGGCGGGTTGGTTTGATCAATGGGGGCAGAAACATCAAACAACTAACGTTGCGCGCCAGCGGAATGAATTGGATTGGATGTTGAGCCATGGATATTCCGTGAATCTGTACATGTTTCACGGCGGCACGACATTCGGTTTCATGAACGGCGCGAACATTGATGGCAAGACTTATCACCCGCAAACTACTAGTTACGACTACGACGCGGCACTCGATGAGTCAGGAAGACCAACGCTCAAATACACCGCGTTTCGGGATGTAATCGCGAGATATTCAAAAACGCCTTTGCCCGACGTGCCGAAAACAGCGCCACCGATCACGGTTCCGGAATTCCCAATGTTGGATTACGCCCCACTCTTTGATAATCTTCCGACGCCGATTCACTCGGAACGCGTGCGGGGTATGGAAAGCCTTGGGCAATCGTACGGATACATGTTGTATCGCACTGTAATTCCCGCGGCGACGTCACCCAGCGGACCGTCGCGCCGAGCAATGTTGGCGGTGCACGATGTGCGTGATTACGCAGTGATTTACATCAACGGATTCTGGTCGACGACGCTCGATCGTCGCTTGAATCGGGATAGCGTCGAAATTGAAATTCCAAATGACGCGACCAAACTCGACATCATTGTTGAAAACGGCGGACGTGTAAACTTTCGGAAAGACCTGCGCACGGAACGTAAAGGAATCACGGGGAGCGTGACATTCGCAGGCAAACAGTTAGCCGGTTGGGATATTTTTTCGCTGCCAATGTCCTCTGTTCCAAAACCGAATTTCAAAACGATGGCACAGACCAAGAAGACGAACGCGAATGCCGATGTGAAGTTGCTGAACATCGCGGGCTATTACCGTGGTTCATTCAGTCTTGCGCACGTAGGCGACACATTTCTTGTGACGTTGGGTTGGGGAAAGGGCACCGTGTGGGTAAACGGGCATCACCTGGGCCGATTCTGGGCAGTCGGACCGCAACAATCACTTTACGTACCGAGTGGCTGGCTCAAACTCGGAAGAAACGAAGTCGTACTGTTCGATCTCGACACCTCCGCACGAGAGACCTTGAGTGGATCACCCAGGCCTTACATCGAATAGTGTCCGTACTGCTATCAATCGCTGTCGCTGTACCCGGTGTGTCGCTTGCAGTGTAAACATTGAAATACATACGCCGTTGCACTTCCGTCGGCGTCGAGCGATTTGAACCACGACTCCCAATCACCACCGCTCGCTTCGAAGTCGCTCCGAATATCGTCAATCGCGTCGGGATATTTGTCAGTGAGCTCCTTGTGTCCTGCCGTTTCGATAAATGCAGCAGCGTCGTTGCAGCACGCTGCCCAGCGTTCCTGTTGCAGGCCAATGAAGCCCGGTGTGTGGTGCGCGACTTCCGCAATAATTTCTTCGGAAAGTTCGGGCCAGATACCTCCGCCAATTGACGCGGCATCGGTAAACTCCGTTTCGAATTTCTTGAACGCAAGCCCAGACGCGATGCACCAAGGGCATATCGATTCGTCGAGCTCTTCTTCAGCGAACACGGGGCCCACGTACATGTAGCCGCGCTCCCGCTCGCAGCAAACGCATTCGTCGTCTGATTCGACAATACTGCCGGTTTCAAGCGGATTTGGATGGTACTTGAACGTCGGTAGTGCTTTCACGGGCGTCGGGCTCCATGTTTGTCGAGCGTTTGTTGAGCGGATTATCGCGCGCTGCTTCGTTTTTCGCGTTTCTGCCTACTTCAACTTACCCGCAATTATTCATGACCGCACTGCGTTGGACACTCGGCATCATCATAACGGTTTTAGCGGGCGGATTCGTGATGTTGAGCGTGGTCGCCGGGGGATTCAGAAAGTCGTTCGGCGCATCGGACACAAACCCTTTGGTTACGATGCTTCCTTTGCTTGCGGCCGCAGTGCTGCTAGCCGGACTCATCGTGCCGAGCCACAAGCCACTGTTGCACGCGGGCGCAGTGGCGGCGGTTGGACTAATCAGCTTCTGCGTTTGGCAGATGATTGCGGAATCGGCGACGGTAACCTGGCTCGGAATTGCATACCTGATAGCGTGGCTGGTGTTTTACTACCGCGCGGCCTGGCAGGCTACTTGACGTCGAGCAGTGAAATGAATTCTTCGAGCTTGCTGAGAGGCCTGTGAACGCCTGGTTCATCGCGAAACGAAAACTCTGAATCGCGAAAATTTATGTCAACGACGCGAGTTCGCCGGCTGTGATTGTTTTGGACGTTGAGCACCGCGTTTCCGTTGTCACAGAAGTCCAGATGGTAGTTCTGGTAGGTGTGCCACAAATCGAAAAGTATTTTGCCGGTTGCGGCTAACACAACGCGCGGTTCGATAAGCGTTGGAGTTTTTTCGCCGTCGCTGTACCCGTTCAAAACATGCAACGACCCGTCTGGCGAGATCTTCACCTCGTAGTACACAAAGCCCTGCCCCGCAAAACGCTCGTCGGTCATTAGTCCTGTCTCACGACGACGAGCTTGTAGCGAGCGTTGAAACGCTGCTCCACGGGCGGTTGCGGCTTCCCTGAATGCCCCTCGGCGTCGATCCAGCTACTCCAGTCGAAACTGGCCGCATTGGGTTGAAAGGAAAACACAAAGAGTTCAGTGCTTCTTTCTCCAAGATGAACGTACAGGAGTTTTTCTGTCTTGCTGGTGCGGAGCAGCATGTCGAGTCCAATGATTTTTCTTCCATTCTCCTCACGCGCAGTGAGGTTAAGCATTGTGCGGGTTATCTGGCTGCGAGAGCGCGTATCCACATAGGCGTACCACTCGCTAGCCATGTCGGTGGTGGGAAATTCAAAACCGACCGGCGCGCGCACTTGCGCATAGAGCGTGAGATACTTGCCTTCATACTTCGGGTCCATGTCGGCGCCAAGCCGAAGGCCGACCAGCAAAACGAGCAGAATGCATGCTGATGCCGCCAGCGATGTGCCCAGCGCCTTGCTGAAATGCGGATCGACGCCCCCTGCAACTGTGCGCGCAATAATGAGTCCAATGACGGCGCCTGCAACAGCGCCAATGAGTCCTATCAGGATCACGACGTATACGGAGCCACCGTTGAAGTCTGCAACCTGATACCAATCGACAATTAAGATGCCGAGCCCCACTGCGCCGGCGCAAACGGCAATTGCGTTGATGCATGCGATGCCGAATGATGCTGGCCAGCTCATGTTGTGTAGTTGGTTGAATTTTGCTTACAAATGAATTCGAATCACTCGCTCGGCTTAACGGTTGCAAGCCTGTAGCGAAGGCTGAAACGCTGTTCAACCGGTGGTTGTGGTTTGCCGGCATCCCATGCTGCATCGAGCCACCTGGTCCATTCAAAGTTACTCGCGTTCGGGCTGCCAAAAGCCAGCACGAACAATTCAGTACTCTTTTCACCCAGATGCACGTAGTACAGCTTTTGCTTGATGCTGGTATTCAGTTCGAGCACAATGGGAATAATCTTCTTTCCGTTTTCTTCACGGATATCCTTGAAATCGAGATTGATGCGCGATGTCGTGCGATGTTTGGGTGTATCGATAAACGCATACCATTCGGGATTGTTTTCTGTTGCCGGAAACTCAAAGCCCGCGGGAGCGCGTAACTCTGCCTGCACCCGCAGTGATTGACCTTTGTACTTCGCTGGCAAATCCGCCGCGAGGCGAAAGCCGACCAGGAGCATCGACAGAATTGACGCGGTAATACCCAGTGAGGCGCCAAGTGCTTGTACAAAACTCGGATCAACTCTTCCCGCGACAACACGCGCGCAAATCAATCCGATAATGAACGAAATCAAAGCGGCCAACAAACTCATAAAAACTACCAGGTAGCCCGAGCCCCCTTCAAAGCCCGACACTTGATACCAATCCACAATGAGCACGGTAAGCCCGACGGTGCCAGCGCAACCAACGATTGCGGTGAGAAAAGCGATGCCGAACGTTGCGAGCCAGCTCATGACGTACCGTGAGTGTGAGACCGTGAGAACAGAATTACTGGCTGATGATTTGACATTTCTGTTCCTGATGTGACTGGCGTTAATTGAAACTGGCTTTGGTAAATGCTTCGCGAACGCTGGGGTCGTTGAACATCTCGGTGACAATGTGCATGCCCAGCGCGCGATAACTCTCAAACTGCGACTCCGAAAAGAACTGATCGGCAGTGCTTTCGTGCGGAAACGCTGGCGCGCTCTTCGCATAATTGAATACATCGGGTGGCTCAGATACGCCGTAAAACGACGGCTTGATGTACAACAGAACTCCATCAAAATCGTCGGTGACAGCCGCAATGTTTCCGTCGGCGCCGAACGGCCTGTCAACGCATGAGTACTGGATGCGACCAATTGCCCACGCGCGATTGTCCTTAGTTGGTTTAGTCGCCCGCGGCACGATCATCATGGGTTCTTCGAACACAATCGGTACACCGAGGTCAATGCGAATTTTGCGTATCGCGTTGCCGAGGTCGTTGAATGAACAATCTTCGTCGCAACTCGCATCGGACACGACTATGAAACGACACCGGCGCAACACCATTTCATACAGCGCAATGTTTTCGAAATGGCCGCCGTCGGACAGATAGACGTAGTCGCTGCGATCATCGCTCAACCCAAACAGCTCTGACAAAATTGGCTTTATCGCCATCTTTGAATGCTTCAGGTTGTACGACTTATCACCCGCTGGGCCTGGGTTTCCAAACCAACCGCCAAGCCGGGCGTTGAACAACGTCATGAGAAACGTGATTGCCGAGGACGAGTGATAACCCATGCTTGGACTCGCGGCCGCTCCCGAAATTGCAATAGCGGTACCGAGCGAGAGCTCGCCATTTGAGTACAATCTCGACGTGTCTTCGCTTTCCAGCGAACTACTCGTGCGACGGTAACCCAGATAGGCCGAACCTGCGTGCAGGGGGGTCATGGTGAACGATTCCGCTTTGCGTTCCTGCCACGCCAACTTTTCTCCCGCCACCAAATTGAGTGTCACGTTGACAACGTGCAGTGGTTGACGCGCGTTTCCTTGCGCCGGCCACAACTCCCGCATTAGCACATCGTCCTTTTCATCGAAGCCGGTGAACCGGTCGGGACGCCGCTCACCTGCCGGACGCGAGCCACCGAGATACGCGCGAATGAGGCGCGTACGGTACATGGCGTGCAACGAGAATTCATTCGTGTCGATGAAGTAGCCGAAAAAATATCCGATTCCCACCAGCGCAATCATGAGCCCCAGTATTGTAAGCGGGTAGACATAACGTGCGGCTTCGTAAATCGTTTGTGCTGCATTGGAACGACACGCAAAATCCAGTTTTTCACAAGTGAATTTCATGGCCAGCAAGTCGAGCGAAGAAATCAGAATCACCAGTGCGACGGCAAATATTGGCGCAGCTAAACCAAGCGCGATGTCTGCAATTTGTTTCGACAACGGTTTCGCGGCGGATATGGCCGAACCAGCTTCCGAACTCTGAGCCTTGCCGCTTGTCTTGGAGCTGCCACCAACAATCAGCGTAATGATTCCGGAAATACCTCCGATACTGCCGCCGACCAGCGCACGATAGCCTGCCGAGAACCATTCAGGCCCGTATACAATGATTGCGCAAATTGCAGCCCACGACACGACAACGATGAAAATCCAGGCGTTGAAACGTGCGCCCCATTCACGATCGGAGTCGTTGCTGCGACGACTCGCAACACCAAGATAGATCTGACCGCTCAGCATAAGCAGCAACAGAAAGAGCGGCATGGCGACTGC